>CAVGIZ010000019.1:0-18049 GCA_963629255.1 Anaerovoracaceae bacterium | reverse complement strand
TGAACTGGAAGAAGTTTTTGGAGGCGTTGTATGGGTTCTTGGGGGCGCTTTTGGGGGCGCTGGCAGGGGCTGGATGCTCGCTGATGGGCAGTGGCGTTGGAATGACGGTACACTGATGGGGAATACGCTGGTTACAGCATTGATCTTTGACAATTGAATAAATGTGTTGCGCGGTGGAAGTGCCGCGGGTTGGTGGTGGGGCGTTGGAAAGTTTTTTTAACTTTTTTTGATTGGGGGGTTGCAATTTGGTCGGGAATATGGTATAATGTGGGACGTCAAGTGGATGTGTATCAAGTTTTGGTGTGGGTTTGGTCAGGTAAAGGAGCAAGACATGAAGAGAGGTCGAAAAGAGATGAATGGATTGAAAGGGTTGCGCAGGGCGATGAGCGTTCTGTGTGGGTTGCGTTCATATGTGAGGTGCGCGGCGGTTTTGCTGGGGATGAGTTCGATGGCGTGGGCGGTTGAGAGGGTTCAATATGGTCAGGACATTGAGATTCGGGGAGGGTGGAATGCGGTGTATTTGATGGTATCGCCGCAGATGACGGCGGATGAACTTTTTGGGAGTTGGCCTGTAAATTTTGTGGCGGCGTATGATCCATCGGCATTTTTGGAGACGAAGCAATATTCGATAGCGGGGTCGACGGAGGGTGCGTTGAAGGGAGGGTATCGGATGTGGCAGAGGGGTGATGCGGGTGCGACATCGGTTACGCGGTTGACTGGGAACACGGTGTATTTATTTTTTGCGACGAATGGGATGAGTAAGGCGACGACGGTGCGCGTGTATGGGGTACCGGTGGCGCCGCGGATGACGTGGCATGTGAGTGAGCAGTCTGGGGAATATGATGGGTTGAAGAATTTGATAGGGGTTTCGATTGGGAATGAGGCGGAGACGACGATTGGGAGTTATTTTGATGGGCTGGATGTTGGGGAGGTTGAGTTTAGGAAGTTGTATGGGACGGATGTTAATAAGCCTTCGCAGGCGGTGTATCCGAAGAATACAGGGTTATCGGCTGGGAGTGCGTTGGTGGTGTCGGCGAAGAAGGTGAGTGATTGGAGTGGTGTCTTGAATGTATCGCCGATGAGTGGGATAGATTTTGGGACGAATGGGACGATGGGGGTTGTGACGGTGAGGAATGATGGGACGGTGGCGCGGACGGTTAGGGTGGAGTTAGAGAAGGGATTTGAGTCGAATGCGTTGGCGGCGCCGCCGGTGCCGATGGGGTTGATGATAAAGGACACGTCGACGGTGTTGGGGTCGAGTGGATGGACAAATTTCACGGATGGGGTGAGGTATGAGAAGACGCTTGCGGCTGGGGAGACGATGAGGCTTTCGTTGGCGGTGGATCGGACGGCGTATGCGGATGGGACGAAGGGGACGTATTATGGGGGGTTATTGGTGGTGAAGGATGTGGATGGTGGGAGTAACATGCGGGTTGTGGTGCCGGTGGAGTTGACGAGTGATGGTGGTGCGAGTGGTGCGACGGCGTGGCCGAAGGGGATTTGGATTTTGACGGCGGAATTGAACAAAGTGAGTTTTGTGGGGGCGGAAAGGATGGAGGTAAAGGAAGATGAGCTTGAGGATAAGGATACGAGAAAGACTTATACGCATGTGTATACGAACAAGGTGAAGGGGATTAGCGATGTGGCGGCAGGTGGGAAGATGAAGGTGAGGTTGCCGATGGCGGTTGATCGTGAAGGGAATATGTGTTTAGTGCAGAGGATGTGGTATGGGCATGATACGAATGGGGTGTTGCATGTGATAGAGGGGACGAATACGAGCAAGATGACGTTGTATTCGCCGCGGCGGATTTCGACGGTGTTTTTGCCGACGGATCAGGAGAGGATTGAAGCGGAGAGTGGTGGCAAGTTTGGTGCGACGGTGCGGTTTCCATTTGTGGTTGGGGAGAGATCGAATGTGAATCCGATGCGGCATAGTTTGCATCCGCAGCATGATGGTTATCAATTTGATTTTGAGACGCCTTCGCCGAGTGGGGATGATTTACAGAATTACATTGGGACGATTAAGCCGGAGGTATTTTCGATTACGAATGCGGTGAATTTGGAGTGGACGAAAGGGGAAGGCGGGACGGCGTGGTCGCCTGAGGAGACGTTGACGGGAGAGCTTATTTGGGAATTTGGCGGGCTGCGGCATGAGGGGACGATTCGGGCGCGGGGGCCATTTACGATGAAGCGCATTAGCGCGGCGAGTTTGGAGACGGGGAAAGCGGCGGGGAAATAAAAACAAGCCGAGAAGATTTCAGAATGAACAGTAAAAAACAAAAAACGAACAGTCAAAAATTTACAATCTAAAGAAGGAGAACTAAAATGAAGAAACTGATTATTGGGTTGATGGGGATATTGGGGTTCGTGGCGATGGGAGCATCGTTTTCGTACCAGGGGGTTTTGCGTGATGAGACGGGTGGGAAGTTGGAGGGGAGTGCCAAGACGCAGACGATTGAGTTTCGGTTGTATGATCAGCCGACGGGCGGAACGGTGTTGTGGGGGCGCACTGTGGCGGTGCATTTGGATGATGATGGGCTTTTCAATGTGGAATTGGGGGATGCGGTTGGGAGTGCGGTGACGGAGAAGGGTGCGGACGGCAAAGATGATGAAGTGACGACGAATCTTGATGATGTGTTGGCGGCGAAAGGGGATGGGACGTTGTATATTGGTTTGACGGTGAGGGGTTCGAGTGGTGAGATACGGCCGCGGCAGAAGGTGCTCGCGGTGCCGGTGGCGAGTTATGCGCAGGATGTGAAGATGGCGAAGAATGGGTTTACGGTGACTGGGGAGGCGACGGTGAATGGAGCGTTGACGGTGAATGGGATGGCGAAGATTGGAACGAATAGGGTGAACGTGTTGTCGGTTGAGGATTCGGCGGTGTTGAAGTCTACGAGGGTGACGGGGGAGTTGAATATTACTGGCGGCAAGGTGTCGATGGCGGCCGATACGGCGTTTACGATTGGTGGGATTTCTGCGGTGATACCGAAGGGCGTGATTGTGATGTGGAGTGGGGCGACGAGTGAGATTCCGGCTGGGTGGGCGTTGTGCAATGGGGCGAATGGTACGCCGGATTTGCGTGATCGGTTTATTGTGGGTGCGGGCGGGAGTTATAGCGTGAAGGATACGGGCGGTGCGAATAGTGTGACGTTGACGGTTAAGCAGATGCCGAGCCATAGTCACACGATTAATGCCAAGGCGTCCGACCTTGCGGCGTCATGGAAGAATAATAGTTACTTTTTTGATTTCAGTCAACATTATAATAACCCGCGTTCGACGACGACGGAAGCGGAGGGTGGCAACGAGGCGCACGAGAATCGGCCGCCGTATTATGCGTTGTGTTTCATTATGAAGTTGTGAAGGGGGTTGTAGGCGCGTCGGTTTCTTTTGGAAGGGAGGTCTAACGATGAAGAAGGTATTCTGTGGCTTGATGATATGTGCGGCGTTCGTGGTTATGGGCGCGGAGGTGAAGCCGACGTACACATTGGGGTCGCCGCGGCCAGCGCAGGTGAATAATACGACGAACGCGGCGAATAATGCGTGGTTGGCGACGAATGCGGTATTTGTGGCGACGGCTGGGTTTGAGGCGTTTGATTCGGTGACGACAGAGGAGTTTGTGGATGGAGATGTTTATCAATTGATTGAGGGAGAGAGTGGGTTTTCGTGGGAGCGGTCGAAGCCTGAGTATTATTTGGCGGATGTGTTGGATGTGCCGGATGGAGTGGATTGGAATGCGACGTATGACAATTGGCAGGCGGATCAAGAGAAGAATACGAATGATGGGTGGTCGAGTGGATTTTTGTTCAATCCGCATGAGGATGAGCCGTGTGTGTATGTGGTTTCTGGAGGGAGTCAGGCGTTTGAGTGGGTGATGCGTGATGGGACGACGAATAAGATATCGTATGTGATTGGGTCGAGTTATGCTGGGCGGCCGCGGCGGATTTATTGGACGGAGGCGCCGTACAATGCGCCGAAGGTGTCGTTGGCGGGGAAGTTTGTGAAGTTTTTTGGGAATAAGGAGTTGTTGACGTTGAAATATGAACCGGTGACGAATCTGGTGGGCGGGGCATTGATAGGGACGGAGAAGATGGTTACGAGTGGGCTTTATGTGGACCCGTCGTCTGAGACGTTGTGTGTGGCGGGGAAGCTTTCTGGACAGTGTGTGATGGTGTATTATGACACGGGGAATTATGAGAACATTTTGCATGTGCAGGTTGTGGAGGTGCGGAGCCCGGAGGCGCTCTTTTTGAATGGGACGATTGGAGAGGCGTTGAAGCCGGATGGGCAGGGGTATCCGATTGAGGGTTTGAAGGCGTATGTATCGACGGGGATTGGGGATTCGACGGATGACTATGGCGATTATTTGTATCAGCATTCGGGGCAGTATTCGTATTCGCCGAAGAATGGGGATGTATTTCCGTTGAGGCCGACGGTGGGTCAGCGGTGGTTGGCGTCGATTTATTGGATGGAGACGGACGCGATGAATGTGCAGTGGCCGTTTGAGTATGACCAGTATGAGAATGATTGGCCGGAGTATACGCAGACGTATGTGCGCGGGGATTTGAAGGGTGATGCGGGTGCGAAGATTTATATTGATAGTTCGTATTCGGCGAGTTTGGAGAAGTATCAGTGGCCGGAAGATGAAGCTCATGCGGAGGCGGTGGATGGAAATAATGCATTTAACACGAAGGGCGAGGGGTATTCGCTTTTGCGGTTGACGGCGGATGATAACATTTGGTTTTTGCCGATTCATTCGGTGTTGCGGAGTAACACGAATTATTTCACGTTGGCATCTTCGCGCGTGACGGTTGGTCGGGAGTTGACGCTACGAGGCGGTTCGCGTTCAGGGCTTGCGGGGGCGCATACGGTGAATGCGACGGCGGATGAGCCTGGGTATATTTACAAGCCGGCGTCTGGGACGCAGTATGATTCGAATTTGTATCATGAGAAGACGGCGTCATCGTCTTCTGCGGAAGCGACGGCGGATGGGGATTCGACCACGAATTTGACTTCGTCGATTTATGCGATTAGTAGTGAAGGTACGAACACGATTGAGGTTTGGTGGAGCGAGAGGGTGGAGTTGGAGGATGCGCCCGCGGCGATTACGATTCCGGTTTTGCCACAGGTGTATGAGACTGTGTGGCCTGAGGAAGGGGAGATGCCGCAGATTGTGATTGCGTCGCAGAAGGGGAGTGCAAATGAGACAATTTTCCAGCAGGGGGGTGCGGCGTATTTTGATAGTGAGGAGGCTTTGTTGAGTTTGGCGGATCGGACGTATTTTCCGTCGGGCGTGGGGACGATTGCGTTTTGGACGCGGCCAGCGGTCTATGCGGATACGAAGGATGTTTTGGTGGTGACGAATGCGCCATGTCAGTTGTTGACATTGGGTCAGATGAATGCGGGGACGAACCAGGCGGCGGTGTTGTCGATTGGGATTGAGACGAATGGGATAGCCCAGTTGGTTGTGAGGAAGCGCGGCAAAAAGTTTTTGAGTGCGGCGATGCCAGAATTGAAGACGTGCAATGAATGGACGCATGTGGCGTTAGCGTTTGATGAGAGTGGGACGAGGCTTGTGATTAATGGTGGTGTTGCGGTTGCGGCGACGAAAGAGACGTTGGGGGCGGAGTTGGAAGGATTCTTGGATGGGAATGTTCTTGGGTATGATGACAATTCGCCGAATTATGATCTTTATGATCTTGCCGTTGAGATGGGTGGAGGATTTGAGAAGATTGATCGTGTTACTTTCTTGCGAGAAAAGGCGCACTATTTTTATACCGAGGAGGAAAAGACAGAATATTCTCTTTATGGTAAGGAACGGAAGTATAGCGATGCGGAACATAAAGCGCATGTTGATGCTGTTATTGAGTCGTATAAGGAAAAAGTTTTGGAGGAGCTGAAGGGGAAGTATGGGGAAGAGGTGCCGTGTAATTTGGGTGCGGCGGTTGGTCGTCAGATTGCGGAGGTGCAATTTAGGTCGAGGGCGTTGAGTGTGGAGGAGATTGAGAGCGCGCGGTATGATACGTTGACGGGTGATGAAGGGGGCTTGACGGGGTATTATACTTTCCAGAAGGGGACGGATCTTAATTTGGATTTTCAGTCTTCGTTGATGGAGGTTGCACTTTTCTATGAGCGGGTGCATGGGGATGAGTGTCTGGCGTATGGTGTGGTGTGCACGGAGCCTGGGGCGCCGGCGCGCGGGACGGGTGTGATTTCGTCGGAGACGACACCGAGTATTTATCGGCAGAGTGACAAGAAGAAAGGTGGATATAATCCGAATGAGGAGCATGCGTTTATGTCGTCGGGGTCGGGCGGGTATGTGACGTGGGCGTTACGTACGGATTTGAATGAGAATGATGCGCCGCCCGCGGCAGTTTTTGTGGAGTATGGTTTTGGTGGTAAGGGGCGGATGCAGATGTTTGATGTGGTGTTGACGAATGAGACGTGGGCGACGTTGGGGGCGCCGTGTGAGGCGGGGACGGTTTTGCCGGGGCCGCATCCGTTTGATTTGTTTGACAATCCGTGGCTCGGGAAAGATTATTTTGAGTCTGCGAAGGATGGGTCGTTGGGGGTTGGGTATCGAGATCGGAAGGGGCAATTTTGGGGGCGTGCGGCGGGCGAGCTGAAAATGCATATGTTTTATGCGATGCAGGAGGGATTTGATTTTCCGCAGTTGGAGGCGAACAAGCAGCCAGCGGTGGGGACGCCGATTCCGTGGTTGGCGCTTTTGGATAAGGATAGTGTGGGGGCGAATCGCAATGTATTGACGGCGAGCCCTGCGGCGTGGACGTGGGATATTTCGTGGCCGAAGACGGTGCCGGAGATGAAGATTGGGCAGACGTTGACGACCGCGGCAGATGGGCTTGCGGAAGTGTGGAATGCGAAGTCGATGGCGGTTGTATACCCAAATCCGAATGAGTTGGAGAAGACGGTATTATTGACGGATCCGACGGTGGTGCAGAGTGTGGAGTTTGAGTATTCGAATTTGGCGAAGTTGGGGCTTTCGACAGATAAGAATGGAGGCTTGACACAAAGGAAAGGGAAGATTTATTTCACGGATTTGCCGCCGCATTTGTCGAGTCGGTTGTATTTGGATTCGACGAATAACAAGTTGTGTTTTATGGGCGAGATGCAGACGTCTGCGGCGGGGGCGAGTATATTGTATCCGAATGTGCTGTCGGCGGCGGAGAGAGAGATTGTGAAGGCGTTGCCGCGGTCAGGGACGGATAGTGATATTAAGACTTGGACGGCGGCGGTCAATAAGCTTGCGACGGCGGCGGTGCGGCCGAGTGTGGGCAGTCCGCTGGATGGTGAGATTGTGACGGCGTATAAGCCGGTGGATCATTATGCGTTGGCGGCGATGGGCGCGACAAATTATGTGACGCTTATTGAGAATGATGCGACGAATTCGGCGATGAGTGTTTCGGCGGGCGATCCTATTAATATGCATATTTTCAAGGTAGCGCCGGCGTATTATACGGGGCGGATTGTGACGAGAGAGGATGAGGTGAATTTGTTGTCGCAACAGTTGTCTGTTATTTATACGGAGTCGTTTTTGGGAGAGGCGGATAAGTATACGTTTGAATGGCGGAAGGCGGATCCAAAGGCGAATGGCACGGTGCCGACTGATTATGATAACAAAGAGGTTTATAAGGCTGGGACGAATGGGAATGGGCTTGTGCGACATACGGTTGGTGCGCAGGGCGATACGCTGGCGAACATGGTGAACACGTATTGGATTTGTCGGTATCGGGCGAAGGATAGTTCGACGCCAGCGTATGCGGTGATGAGCACAAACTGGTCGGCGTGGTGTGCGCCGCCAGCGTTGGCGGAAGGTTGGGTGCAGCGCGTTCTCAATAACATTACGCCGTTCAATCAGCGCATGACGGACCTTTATGAGAACAAGGCAGAGACGGCGATTTCGATGATTCAGATTGCGGGCAAGCCGTATACGGGTGATGTGGCGCTGAATCAAGATAATATGACGTCGGTTGGGCTGATTGAGCTTTATGAGACGATTTTGAATAAGGCTGAGTCGCTTTCGTTGCAATTGAAAATCAATAATGAGGGTGCGAATAAGCAGCTCCTCCTTGCGGTTGAACGGTTGCAAGATTTGTACACGCTTTTGGGCGATGAAGCGTATACGGACGCGAAGAATCCGACGATTGGGATGGTGTCGACGAAGTCCTATAAGAGTGAGAATACGTTTGACCTTGACGCGGCATCTTATAGTTCGGCGCTGTTCTGTTTTGATAATCAAGTTTCGAGTTTGTTGGATGAAGAGTTGGCGCTTTTGCGTGGGCGGACGTGTGAGAGTGCGCCTGTGCGGACGACGGGGCCGTATTACAATCGGTTGTTGTGGAACTTCACGAAGGGCATCACAGCGGGCGAAGTTGCGTATGCGGTGAACTACAATATTGAAGGGACGGAGACGGTGGCGCTGAGCGAAGAGCAGGCAGCGAAGCTTTATCCGCAAGGGCACGGAGACGCGTATGGGCATTATTTGTCGGCGTTGAAGGGCTGGTATCGATTGATTCGCAATCCGAATTTTACGTGGCCGGTTGCGCAAGGCGAAATGGTGGTTGCGGATTCGACGGTGAATGTGGATTATTATGAGGAGGCGAAGTTTGCGGAGGCGGCGGCGAAGCTGGCGAAAACTGCCGCGGACTGTGTGGACTTGACGGCGAGGAAGGCGTGCCGCGATACGGGCGGGAGCGCGCTTTCGGGGTATGTGGATGTAAATACGAATCGTGCGTATGGTGCGGGCGAATGGGCGGTGCGCGGCGGATATGGTGCGCTGGTGAATTGGGTGACGGCGAATTCGCTTTTGCCAGAGGATAGCGCGACACTTTCGGCTGAGGAGTTTAATGAGAAGTTCAAGGATGGCGCGTTGACGCGGATTGACCGCGGCACGGTGGATGAGCTTGAGGAGATTTGTGAAAGTGCCGCGCGTGTGCAGAGTCAGCTGGATGAACTTGATTCGGGGATGAATCCGCTTGGGCTGAGCGATGCGGCGATTCCATTTGATATTACACCGATTGGGGCCGCGGATGGGACGAAGACGCACTTTGAACAAATTCGCGAACGGGCGGGGACGGCACTTTCGAATGCGCGTGCGGTGTTGGAACGTGCGCAAGAGACGTCAAATCGACTCAAGCTTTTGCAGACGGCATCGAGCGATTATGCTACGGCAATTACAACGCAGGAAGCCGCCTATAACAAGGAGCTCATTGGCTATTATGGGACGCCGTATTCGGACGACATCGGTCCTGGCAAGACTTATGCGCAAGGCTATGATGGACCTGACTTAATTCATTATATGTGGATGGATCTTTCCAAGTTTGGTTTGACGGAGGTCGCCGATACGAGGACATATACGAATATTTATTACTCAAGTCTTTCGATGACGATGCAAAAAGCATTTGATTCAATTCATTTTGAAATCAGGGATACGAAGGGTGATTATGAAAAAGATTCTAAAGAGTCAACTTTCTCTAAAACTTTTGAGGGAATGAAAGCGAATGATGTGATTGTGTATGAAATTACGGCGAATGGACTGATTAAGAAG
Source organism: Anaerovoracaceae bacterium (assembly GCA_963629255.1). GTDB lineage: Bacteria > Verrucomicrobiota > Kiritimatiellia > RFP12 > UBA1067 > UBA1067. The sequence goes on along the minus strand of CAVGIZ010000019.1, from coordinate 8,484 downwards.
CCAGATAACATCACGGGCCGGCGCACGACGCAAGGTACGATTCAAGATAAATACGCTGAGTTCTTACAAGCTTATGTCGCGGCACTTCAGGCCGAACGTGCTTATAAGGCAGCAAATGAAAGATTTACATTTGCGATTGAATCAGATCAAGGTTTGGGTGATCGTTACTATGATTTGAAGGGTGCTCAGATTGGAAATCTTGCCGCGCAAGAGACGCTTACGGTTGCAAACAAACTCGCAGAAGTTACCCTAAACTCTTTTGAATTTGTTGATACTGTTGCTGACTCAACGTCCGAAGCGGTTGATGCATCGATACCTAGTGAGCTTGGTGCCGGCATGACGTATGTTTTTAGTCCTCGTTCGATTGCAAATGCTGCGGTAGGCACTGCAAGAGTAACAGAGAAACTTGGTGTTGCGTCGTCTAGGATGGTTATAAAGGATGTATTGGCAGCTGCATCGGCGGCCGCATCTATTACTGAGACAATTGAGAAAGGTCTTGAGATTAAGGCTGATTATTATGCGAATGTGAAGAGTGTTGTGGAAGATCTTCTTGAGAAGGCGAATGCAGTTTCGGAGGCGGAAGCCGATTTGGAAAGCGCGATTATTAAGATGAATGTGGCGGTGGAGGCGTATAACGCGGAGGTTGCGAAGGGTGAGACGTGCCTTGAAGAACGCGAGGCGGCGCGCAAGGTTCAGGTCAATAAGCTTTCGCAGGCGCGCTATAAAGATATGTTCTTCCGCTTGCAGTTGAATGATGATTTGAGTCGTTATTCGCAAAGCTTCAATTTGGCGCAGAAATACACGTTCCTCGCGGCACAAGCATACGATTATGAGACGACGCTTCTTTCGTCTGATTCTGCTTCGGGCGATGCTTTCAAGGAGAAGATTATTGGCGCGCGTTCGCTGGGTGCATTTGATTCGGATGGTAATCCGATGGTGGGCGGTTCAGGCGATACAGGGCTTGCGGGGGTGCTGGCCGAAATGGATGCGAATTGGCTTGTTTTGAAGCCGCGGCTTGGCATCAATAATCCGCAACCTTATGCGACATGGTTCTCGCTTCGGCGTGAATGTTTCCGCATTCTTCCTGATGAAACGGGTGATGATGCGTGGGCGAAAGAGCTTTCTAAGTATTGGGTGGATGATATTACGTCCGATCCTGAATTTGTGCGCTACTGTCAGCCGTTCCAAAGTCAATATGGTACGCTTGAAAAGGAGCCGGGGCTCATCATTCCATTCTCGACGACGATTGACTTTGCGAAGAATTTGTTTGGTAACGATTTGGCGGGTGGTGATTCGGCGTATGATTCCACTTGGTATTCGACGCGAATTGCCGCGGCCGGTTTATGGTTTGATGGGTATAACTCGAAGGCGGCGAACTATACGGGTAACACGCAACTTGCCGCGACGCCTGTTGCGTATCTTGTCCCTGTCGGTAATGATTGTATGCGTGTGCCAGGACTTGATGAAGGCACGTATGTGCAGTTCGCGGTTCAGGATCAAGTCGTTCCCGCACCTTATACGATTGGGTCTACGCATTTGAATGATACGACGTGGGTGCCGTCGATGCTGGATGGTGATTATGCGGGTGCGGATTCCGCGGCAAAAATTCGGCGTCATCCATCCTTCCGGGCGTATTTTGATTCGACTGGCGCGGCAGATCCTGACGACTCTAAATTGGATGCGACGCGCCTCGTTGGACGTTCTGTTTGGAATACGCGTTGGCTGCTTATCATTCCTGCGGGTGGTATGAATGCTAATCGCGAAAAGGCGCTCACCGTCTTTATCAATGGTTCGGATGAGAATCGCGATGGCGTGCGCGATCTCAATCCTGTTTCTGATATTCGCATTGGATTCAAGACTTATTCACATTCAGGGAACTAAGGAGGAACTCACCATGAAACAATTTTTATTCGTGTGCATTTTCTTGGCGGGCACAACCCTTTTTGCGGCGTCATCCAACATTGCCCTTGCGCCATTCACATTTGCTGGGCGCATCACCGATTATGCCCATGTTGCCTACGATTCCTCGTCCGCTGTTGAAGTTCGCCTCAAGGATAAGGACGGCAACATTCTTGCTAAAACGACAACTGCGACGAGTGGCAACACGACTTACAATTACGTCCTCTATGTGCCCGTCGCCCTTTCAAAAGTGCCGCGGTATGCTTGTGTTGGCGATGAGGTTACATTCGAATTTGTAGATCCGAATGAAAATATTTATACGGGGCTTGTTGCCAAGGCGGAATCTAAAATTGGTTCGCCTGGCGCCGTTCAACGCCTTGATGTTGTTCTTGCGACTGATTCGGATGGTGATGGTGTTGCCGATGAATACGTCGAATCGATTACTTATTGGATGGCGTTGAATGGCATTGATGAAACGTATGATCCAAACAAAGATTACGATGGCGATGGCCGTACCAACTACGAAGAATATCTTGCTGGCACAAATCCATGCGATGCCGATGATTCGTTCACTATCCGTCAAATGGCCTCTTCGGAAGGTATTGATAACTATATCGCCTTGCGTATTCCCGTTGCCCAAGGTCGCGCTTATTACGTTAAAAGTACAGGTGACCTAGCAGATGAAGCCTCCTGGAAAGCAATTAACTTTTCGGAAGATTCTGCCGCGGAACCGACTTCGGAATACTTGATGACGGGCAGCACCGAAATGGGTTATCGCACAGTTTTTGTGAAGAAGAACGGCACGCAACAGTTCTATAAGGTTTTCGTTGAATAGTCGGCCAATTTTCGTCGGGACGTAAGGAATTTTTCATCGGGAGTTCAGAAAAATTTCATCGGGACTTGAGAGAATTTTCATCGGGACTTGAGGAAATTTTTGTCGGGGCGGGAAATTACGCGCGTAATTTTGCTAGGTTACGCGCGTAACGCGGCTGGATTACGGGGAGATTGGGGTTCAAGGATGGGGTGGTTGTGGGAAATGGGGGCGCGGCAGTTTTTGCGTGGGGGGTTGAGAGTTGGGCGAAAATATGGTATAATATAGGGCAGATTATGCGGAAGCAGGTCATTTCTTTGCGCGCGGCACTTTTTTGTGTGAGCGCGGTTGCGCTCCTGATTGGGTTTTGGGGACTCATTTTGGAGAGGGCGCCGCATGTTTTTAATGCGGTTGAGGAAGATTTGTCGTATGGGTGGTTGGTGCCATTTGTGTCGCTGTATGTGGTGTGGCGGGAGCGGGAGAAGATTGTCGCGGCGGTGGGGAAGCCGAGTGTGTGGGGGCTTTGCGCGGCGTTGCCATTTTTTGTGTTGGGTTTGATGGGGTCGCGCGGGTTGCAGGTGCGCTTTGAGATTGTGGCGTTTGCGGGATTGTGGTGGAGTTTGACGTGGGCATTTTTTGGATGGGGCGCGGCGAAGGAGATTATTTTCCCCGCGGCATTTTTGCTTTTCTGTATACCGCTGGCGACGTTCCTGGATGTGATTACGGTGCACTTGCGGATTTTTGCGACCTCTTGTGCGTATGGATTATTGAAGGGATGCGGGGTGGATATTTTGCGGCGTGGGACGATGCTGGCGATGGCGGATGGGAGTTTTGGGATTGATGTCGCGGAGCCGTGTAGTGGGTTGAGGTCGATTTTTGCATTGATGGCGTTGACGGCGGCGTATGCGTATTTCACGCAGCCGACGTGGATGCGGCGAGGGATTTTATTTGTGTTGTCGGTGCCGCTGGCGATAATGGGGAATGTGACGCGGATTTTGACGATTGTGCTGGTGGGCAAGACATGCTCGGCGGATTTTGCGATGGGTTTTTATCATGACTATTCGGGGTATGTGGTGTTTGCGGTGGCGATTTGTTTGATGGTGGCGGCGGGGGGATTGATTACGCGAATGTGTGAGAAGGGAAAGGGGGCGCGCGCATGAAGAAGGAATGGATTGTGCCGATTGTGGCGACGGTGTTGACGGTGGGTATGATGGGGTATCAGGCGCGGACGAGTGAGCCAGTCTTGGCCGTGGCGCCGGTGGTGCGGCTCGGGGAGATTGAGGGGATGACGATGGCGGAGATGGCGCCGAGCGATGCGGAGTTGAAGGTGTTGCCGAAGGATACGCAGATTGTGAAGAGGGCGTATACGGCGGCGGATGGGAATTGGTATTTGGTGACGGCAGTCGTGGGCGGGATGAGCAAGAGTTCGATTCATCGGCCAGAGTTGTGTTTGCCGTCGCAAGGGTTTCAGATGGTGGCGCCGCACACGTTGGAGGTTGGGGGGACGCCTTGGCGGGTGATTCGGCTTGAGCAGAGGGATGCGGCTTCGATGGGGTTTGCGTACACGTTTTTCAATCAGGATGGGTATCGGGCGTCGTCGCATGTGAAGAGGATTTTCCGTGATATTTTGGATCGGACATTTAAGAATCAGATTGACCGCTGGGTGATGGTGACGATTAATTCGACGGTGGCGGAAGATGAGAAGCTCGCGGCATTTATGAAGAAGTTGGAGGTGGCGCGATGAGTCACATTTGGCCGTATGCGATTGCGTTTTTGAGCGCGCTTGTTGTGACGCTTATTTTGACGCCGCTCGTGAGGGAGATGAATCGGCGATTGGGAATGGTGGATATGCCCGATGCGCGGCGGATTAATACGGTGCCGATTCCGCGGGGCGGGGGGCTGGCGTTGTTTTTGGGTGTGATTGGGACGTATTCGGTTGTGAGGTTGTGCGTGCCGGTGGTGAGCCCGACGGATCATTTGTTTGTGCGTTCTGCGATGTTGGCGACGGGGATTGTGGTTTTGGGGCTTATTGATGATAAGTTTTCGTTGCCGCCGAAGGTGAAGCTTTTGGGGCAGGTTGTGATTGCCGCGCTTTCGTGGGCGTGGGTGGGGCTTGGGTTCCGCGATTTGTGGCCGACGATTCCAGCGTGGCTGGATTGTGCGATGACGATTTTTTGGATTGTGGGGGCGATCAATGCGTTCAATTTGATTGATGGGTTGGATGGACTGGCGAGCGGGCTGGCGTTGATTGCGACGATGGGGATGGCGGGCGTGTTGTTTTTTACGGGGCGGTCGAGCGCGGCACTTTTTCATTTTGCGTTTGCGGGTGGGCTCTTGGGGTTCTTGAGGTACAATTACAATCCAGCGTCGGTGTTTTTGGGCGATAGCGGGTCGATGTTTATTGGGTATGTGCTGTCGATTTTGCCATTGTTGTCGCATGCGCGGGATTCGTATTTGGTGTCGCTTGGGGTGCCGCTGTTGGCGATGGGTGTGCCGATTTTTGATACGGCGCTTGCGATTTTGCGGCGGCTGGTGAGGCGTGTGTTGGAACATGGGAAGGTCGCGAGCGATGGGCAGGTGATGTCGGCAGATAAGGACCATGTGCATCATCGGATTTTGCGGGCGGTGGGGCTGAGTCAGCGCAAGGCGGCGTGGATTTTGTATTTGTGCGCGGCGTTTTTGGTGTTGGTGGGATTGTGCTCGGCGGTGCTCAAGTCGCGTGCGGGTGGGTTGTGGCTTTTTGCGTTGACGCTCGCGTCCGTCATTATTTTTAGGGATATGTCGCGGATTGAACTTTTCGATATTGGGAAGTTGTTGGGGACGGTGGCGCATGATAAAAGTGCCGCGATGAGGCGTCGGCGGGCGCGTGCGGCGGTGCCGCTTTTTGTGGCGTATGATGTTGCGGCGTTGACGATTTCGTATGCGATTGTGTACTTTTCGTACGCGGATGGGGCTGGGCGGCAGATAGGGATGAAGGGTCTCTTGGTGAATGCGACGTGTGTGTTTGCGTGTCTCGTTTTCTTCCGCGCGTATCGGACGATTTGGGCGCGTGCGATGCTTTCGAATTATATGCGTTTGGCGGCGGCGTGTATTTTGGGTTCCATCATTGCGCAGATTATTATTTATTATGTGCCGAGTTTGGAGGAGCTGAATGCAACGCCGTTTGCGATTGAATATGCCGCGGTTACGACGCTGTTTGTGATTTTTGGGCGCGCGTTTCGTCCGTGTGTGCGCGATTTGTTTTATGCGATGGATTGTTCGCGCATCCTTGCCAATAAGGACTCGTCACGCATTATCGTGTATGGCGCGGGATTGAGGTATCGGGCGTTTCGGCGTGAGCTTGTGAGAAGTGCCGCGCGCAATTCACGCGTCATCGTTGGGATTATGGATGATGACATTCTTTTGCATGGTCACTTCATTGGCGGGATTCGCGTGATGGGTTCGCTCATGCAGGCGAAGGAAATTATTGCCGCGACGCATGCGGATACCGTCGTCATTGCGTGCAAATTGAAGCCGGGGTGGCTGGCCGTCATCAAACAAACGCTCGCGCCGTTGGGCGTTAAGTTGATTCAGTTCGATTATTCCGAAAAGGATGTGCCGCTCACATGAAAAAGGCGTTCATTATTTTTGCCGCGGTCGCGGCACTTTCGGGCTGTCGGTTGGGGCGTTATAGTTTGACGGAGCCCGTCACGAATCGGTATATTGAAGTGAAGTCGGGCGATCATTGGACGTTTGAACTTGAAGAAAATCAGACGACGGGATTTAGTTGGATTGCATCGTGTCCTGACCCTTTGGTGGATGTGACGATTGGGCATCGCGGGCCTGAAAAGAAGGATGAGGGCTTGTGCGGCGCGCCGGGGAAGGCACTTGTGACTGCGAAGATTCGCCGCGGATTTTCGGGGCCTTCAGAATTGACGATGACGTATCGGCGGCCGTGGTCGAAGGAAGTTGCGCGGGAAGTGCGGATTTGTTTTTATCGTAAGACGGGCGATGCGGCGCCGTGGAAATAGAGGCTTAGAGAGATGAGTGATTTTTTGATGTCGTTGAAGGATGTATCGCTTGCATTTGGTGGTCCTTCGGTTTTGGATAAGGTTTCAATTTCGATTTCGCGGGGCTTGCGTGCGGCGTTGACGGGGCGCAATGGCGAAGGCAAGTCAACGCTGATGAAAGTGATTGCAGGCGACCTTGAACCTGACTCGGGTGAGATTGTGCGTGCGCCGCATCTGAAGACGATTTATGTCTCGCAAGAAGTGCCGCACGATCGCGAAGGGGATGCGGCATTCAATGCGCTTTCGGGTGGGCGGCGGCGGCGGCAGATTTTGGAAGAGGCGCTTCTTGCCAAGCCTGACTTGCTTCTTCTTGATGAGCCGACCAACCATTTGGATGTGGAAGCGATTGATTGGTTGGAAGGCTTTCTTCGGCGCAATCGTGAGATGGCCGTTTTGATTGTCACGCATGATCGGCGTTTCTTGCGGCGCGTCGCGGCAAAAATTTATGACCTCGACCGCGGCGAATTGTCGGGTTGGGAATGTGACTACACCACATTCGTGAAGCGCAAGGCGGAACTTCTCGCCGATGAAGCCGTTTATTGGGAGCGCAAATCCAAGAAGCTTGCGCAGGAAGAGGCTTGGATTCGCCGCGGTGTGAAAGCGCGTACGACGCGCAATGAAGGGCGCGTTGCGGCTTTGAAGAAGTTGCGTGAAGAATTTGCCGCGCGGCGTAAATCAACGGGTTCGGCCACGCTCAAGCTCGATACGGCCGCGCCCGGCGGCGTGCGCGTGATCAAAATTGAAGACCTTACCTTTTCGTATGATGGTACGCGCAACATCGTTTCACATTTCACGGCGGACGTTTTGCGCGGTGAACGCATCGGCATCTTGGGCGGGAATGGAGCAGGTAAAACCACGCTCCTCAAACTCCTCACAGGACAGCTCAAGCCTACGCAAGGACGCGTCACGCTTGGCACGAATGTGGAGATGGCTTTCTTCGACCAGCTTCGCAGCGAACTTAAACCTGAATTGAGCGTGAAGGAAAATGTCGCATCCGATCGCGATGAAGTGATTGTTGGCGGAGTCAAGAAACACATCTATTCGTATTTGGCTGATTTCTTGTTTACGCCTGAGCGGTGTCGCACGCCTGTCAAGGCACTTTCGGGCGGTGAACGCGCGCGGCTTTTGCTCGCCAAGCTTTTTATGCGCCCAGCGAATCTCCTCATCATGGACGAGCCGACGAACGACCTTGATATCGAAACGCTCGAACTTCTCGAAGAACAACTTCTCGCGTATTCGGGGACGCTTCTTCTCGTGTCGCATGATCGTGAATTCCTTGATAATGTTGTGACATCCACCTTTGCGCTCGAAGGTGATGGCGAGGTGCATCCTTATCCAGGCGGCTATGCGGACTACCTTGCGCAACGTCCCGCGCCTGCGAAAACTGCCGCGGCGCCTAAGCAACAAGTCAAGCCTGCCGCGCCATCCAAGCCAGCCAAACTTTCTTATGGTGAGAAGCGCGAATTGGATGCCTTGCCCGATAAAATTGATGCGCTCGAAAAAGAAGTTGCCGCGATTCGCGAAACGCTTTCAACGGGCACGATCTATCGGAGCGACCCGCAGAAAGCAAAGGAACTTTCTGAACGCTTGCCGCAAGCCGAAGCGGAACTTGATGCCGCGGTCGACCGCTGGGCTGTGTTGAGCGAAAGGGCTTAAGCTTGACGCCCCGAGGGTGGGACTAAGGGTGTGAGACACCCTTATCCCCCCTCGACCCCCCTAATCCCA
>CAVGIZ010000018.1:0-18254 GCA_963629255.1 Anaerovoracaceae bacterium | reverse complement strand
GGTGCGCGGCGAATATGTTTCAGTATGGGATTTGCGCGGCGAAGTTTTGGAATGCCGTGTTTTGCATGCTGGAGAGTAGTGAAGAGATTCGCGAGATGCAGATGAAGGAGGTGAAGGCACTTTTTGGGAATTAGGCGATAAACATTTTTTGATCTTTGACAATTGAATTAGGACAGGTTAAGCTGGCGCTTTTGGCATGGGACAAATTTGGCTGAGCACAGCTCAGCCATCAACACTAGATGGAACGCCGCGGCAGTAGGGAAACAATGACAACGGGGACCTGCGGCCCCCGCGCCGTGAGCGAAGGTGAGGATGGGCTTAGTGGCGGATGATAATATCAAGCCAGGAGCAGTGGTTTGATGGTGCGCCCCCGCGAAGGAGAGTGCAGGGCTTTTGGGGGTGGAAGCAAGGATTGGGGCATTTAGGTGGAGAGAGGTTAGGTTGCTTATGCGTAGGGAGCGAGCGCGGCGGATTTTGTGGAAGGGGGTTGAGAGTTGGGCGGAAATATGGTATAATATGTGGCGTTATGGACATAGGCGAGATTATACATGAGATGGGGCGTCGGGCGCGGCGAGCGGCTGGGGCTTTGCGGAAGCTGTCGACCGATGAGAAGAATTGTCTGCTTCTGCAGATGGCGGATTGTTTGGAAGAGGACAAGGCCGCGATTTTTGCCGCGAATGAGAAGGACATTGCGGCGGCGAAGGAGGCTGGGATAAGTGAGGCGATGGTGGATCGTTTGACGTTGACGGAGGGGCGGTTTGCGTCGATGGTGGAGGGTGTGAGGTTTGTTGCGACGTTGGCGGAGGTGGTTGGGGAGATTATTTGGGAGAGGGAGCGGCCGAGTGGGATTCGGATTCGGAAGGTGCGCGAGCCATTTGGGGTTGTGGCGGTTGTATTTGAGTCGCGGCCGAATGTTTTTGTGGACACGGCGGCTTTGTGTTTGAAGGCTGGGAATGCGATTATTTTGCGGGGTGGGAAAGAGGCGATTGAGTCGAACAAGGCGTTGGCGGAGAGTGTGGGGCGGGCGCTCGGGGGGATGGCGGATGCGGTGCAATTGGTGAAGGTGCTGGACCATGCGGCGGTGCGTGAGATGGTGAGGGCGGTGGGACTCATAGATGTGGCGATTCCGCGTGGTGGGGAGAGGTTGATACGAGCGATGTGTGAGGCGGCGTTGATACCGGTGTTGAAGCATTACAAGGGGGTGTGTCATACGTATGTAGATGGCGCGGCAGATTTGGGGATGGCGATGAGGATTATTGAGAATGCGAAGGTGCAGCGGCCGAGTGCGTGTAATGCGTGTGAATGTGTGCTGGTGAGCGCGGCGGTGGCGGATGAATTTTTGCCGCGGTTGGAGGAATGGGCGAAGGGCGCGGGGGTGAAGTTGCACAGGGATGGTGCGGGGGTTGAGTATTTGGGGATGGAGATGAATGTGGCGGTTGTGAAGGATGTGGATGAGGCGATTAGTTATGTCAACACGAATTCGTCGCATCATAGTGATGCGATTGTGACGGGGGATAAGAGTGCCGCGGAGAAGTTTTTGCGGGATGTGGATTCGGCGTGTGTGTATCATAATGCGTCGACGAGGTTTACGGATGGGGCGGAGTTTGGGATGGGTGCGGAGATTGGGATTTCGACGGACAAGTTGCATGCGAGGGGTCCGATGGGATTGGAGGAGTTGACGACGTACAAGTATGTTATTGAAGGAGAAGGGACGGTGAGGAAATGAGGACGCCTGAAGGGAAGGTTGTGGCATTTACGTTTATGTCGCATCCGGAGAAGGATGCGAAGTTGAGGTGGACGGCGAAGATTGAGTTTCCGGCTGGGGCGACGGCTGGGACGGTGTTGAATGTGACGGTTGTGGATGGGAATGAGGAGGCGGTGAGCGCGGCAGTTTTTGAGGTTGCGGGGAAGCGGTTGAAGGTTGTGGATGGGCGCGCGAGTTTGACGTATGAGGAGTTTATTCGTGGGAAGCACGAGGTGGCGTTGTGGTTGCATCGCGAGGGGATGGCGTCCATTCCGGGCGGGTTGACATTTGCGTAAGAGAGGAGGAAGAGATGAGCGAGAAGAGAGAGAAGGGCGAGAAGAAGTTGACGGATGCGGAATGGTTTGAGTTGATTCGCGCGGGCGATGATGAGGGTTGGCGGCTTGTGTGGGAGCGGGTGATTGAGCCTGAGGCGAAGTCGATGCGCAGTGCGGAGTTGATGAAGAAGTTTTCGATTACGGACGGGGATTTGATGGGGATGTTATATGACGAGATGATTGGTGGGAAGAAGATTGAGTTGTATCGGAATGATGGCGGGAGCTTGCAGGGTTGGCTGAGGACGTATGTGCGTGGGTATGTGTTGAATGCGGATCCGAATCCGCATGGGGAGATTTCGATTGAGGGTGCGCATGAGGATGGCGAGGGTGAGAGCGCGGCGATGGAGGTGCCGCAGAATGATGGGAAGGTGCTGAGGAGCGAGGCGTGGCGGTTGACGCATTATTGTTTTCGTGAGTTGTGGAATGTGGATCCGGAGCGTGCGTATGTGCATGTATTGAAGACGCGGTTTTTCTTGACGAGCGAGGAGATCAAGGAGTTCCTTGATATTTCGAGCGCGGCGAATGTGGATCAGATTTTTTCGAGGTCGGTGAAGTTTATGCGGAATGCATGGATGAAGCATGACACGATTGACAAATGAAAGGGCGAAGATACGAAATGAAGATTGAGATTTTACCATCGCTTCTCGCGGCAGATTTTGGTCGGCTGGGGGACGAGATTTTGCGTGCGGAGGCGTCGGGCGCGGAGGCGTTGCATTTGGACATAATGGATGCGCACTTTGTGCCGAATTTGTCGTTTGGACCGGACGTGGTGAAGTTGGCGGCGAAGGTGGCGCCGGGGTTTTATCGGAATGTGCATTTGATGATGTCGCGGCCAGATTTGTATTTGGAGAAATTTGCGGCGGCGGGGGCGCAGACGATTCAGGTGCATGTGGAAGCGGATTGTGATTTGCATGTGGAATTGAAGCGGATACGAGCGATGGGGTTGAAGGCGGCGATTGTGTTGAATCCGGAGACGAAGGTGGAGAAGTTGGCGCCGTATTTGGATGAGATTGATGAGGCGCTTGTGATGACGGTGCATCCGGGGTATGGTGGGCAATCGTTTATTGCGGAGTGTTTGCCGAAGGTGACGTGGTTGCGGGCGCGGCGGCCAGGGCTCGATATTATGGTGGATGGGGGCGTGAATGCGGAGACGGCGGTTGAGGCGGCGAAGGCGGGGGCGAATCAATTTGTGGCGGGGAGTTATTTGTTCAAGCAGGCCGATATGAAGGCGGCGGTGGAGGATATGCGGAGGAGGTGCGCGGTATGAAGAGAAAGATTGTGTTGGGTGTGACGGGGTCGATTGCGGCGTATAAGGCGGCGGAGTTGGTGCGGCTGTTTGTGCGCGCGGGGGACGAGGTGCGTGTTGTGATGACGAAAGCGGCGTGCGAGTTTGTGGCGCCGCTCACGTTCCAGACGTTGTCGCGCAATCCGGTGGAGGTGGACCAATTTGCGCCGCCGGTGGCGTGGGTGCCTGAGCATGTGGCGCTTGCGGACGCGGCAGATTTTGTGGTGGTGGCGCCGGCGACGGCGAATACGCTGGCGAAGATGCGTGCGGGGATTGCGGATAATTTGTTGACGGCGACGTTGCTGGCGACGAAGGCTCCGATTATTGTGGCGCCGGCGATGAATGTGGGGATGTGGGAGAGTGTGGTGACGCAGGAGAATTTGAAGGTGCTGGCCGAGCGCGGCGTGAAGATTGTGGAGCCGGAGGATGGCGAGCTTGCGTGTGGTGTGAAGGGTCAGGGGCGGATGTGCGCGCCGGAGAAGATTTTTGAGGCGGTCAAATGAAGACGATTGTGGTAATACCGACGTACGACGAGAAGGACAATGTGCGGGCGATGGCCGCGGCAGTTTTGGCGCAGGATGCGGGGATTGAGTTGTTGTTCGTTGATGATAATTCGCCAGATGGGACGGGCGATGTGATTGAGGAGATGCGCAAGGCGGAGGGGCGGATTCATTGTTTGCATCGCGTGAAGAAGGAAGGGCTGGGGCGCGCGTATGTGGCGGGGTTTGAGAAGGCGCTGGAGATGGGCGCGGAGAAGATTGTGCAGATGGATTGCGACTTTAGTCACGACCCGAAAGATGTGCCGCGGTTGATTGCGGAGGATGCGGATTTAGTGATTGGGTCGCGATATGTGAAGGGTGGCGCGACGCCGGGGTGGCCTTTTTCGCGGCGGTTTATTTCGCGGGCGGGAGGCATTTTTATTCGCACGGTGACGGGGATGCCTTTGCGCGATCCGACGGGCGGTTTTAAGTGTTGGAAGAAGGCGATTTTGGAGAAAATTGATTTTAGGACGGTGGAGAGCGCGGGGTATTCTTTTCAGTTGGAGATGAATCATCGCACGTGGAAGGCGGGGGGTGTGATTCGCGAGATTCCAATTACGTTTACGGATCGCGCGAAGGGGTATTCCAAGATTACGCCAGGGATTGCGACGGAATCGATTCGCATCGCTCTCAAGTTGAGATTTGGGCACAAATAAGAAAGGACATACGACATGAAAAAACTCGATTATAAGTGGACGGCGCTTGCATTGTTGTGGGTGGCCTTTTTCTTGCAGCAAGGGACGCGGCAAGTGTATGGGCCGTTGTTGTCGTCGATTCGCGAGACGACGGGGGCGGACGCGGTTTCGGCGGGCGTTGTGGGGACGGTGTTCACGTTGATGTATGGGATTTGCGTGCCGTTCGCGGGGATCACGGCGGACATTTTCAAGCGTAAGTGGATGGTGACGATTGGCGTTGCGATTTTCTGTTTGGGGATTTTCTTGTCGGGATTTATTGCGACGATTGGGATGCTGGTGATTACGTACGGCATTTTGAATGGGTTTGGTCAGACGTTTTATTACCCGTCGGCGACGTCGCTTATTTCGCAGTTGCATAAGGAATCGCGGGCGACGGCGTTGTCGATTTTGCAGTTGGGATTGTACGTTGGGATTGTGGGGTGCGGCGGCATTGCGGGCTGGTGCGCGGGGCAGGGCGGTGAAGGGTGGCGTTGGCCATTTTGGATTTTGGGCGGGATTGGCTTGGCGTGGTCGATTATCCTTTTGTTCTTTTTGAAAGATACGCCGCCGGTCGTGGCGGCCAATGCATCGGCGAAACCGAGTTTGAAGGAAGCGTTGTGCGCGGTGCTGGCGAATCCATCTGCGATTTGTTTGTCGATTGGTTTGGGGATGTGGGTGTATGTGGATGTTGGGTTCAAGATTTGGATGCCGAATTATTTGCAGGAGACGTTTGCGGTGACGAAGGGCGCGGCAGGTTTTCATGCGGTGTTGTGGCACTATGTGGGCGCGGCGATTGGTATTATGCTGGGGAGTCGCTTCGGCGATCGCGTGGTGAAGACGCGGCCGGGGATTCGGATGGAGCTGAATGTGCTGGGGCTCGCGCTTGCGGTGCCATTCATTTGGTGGATGGCGAAGGCGGGGTCGTTCACGACATGTTGTGTGGCGATGGGGCTGTTTGGTTTGTTCCGCGGTGTGTATGATTCGAATATGATGGCGGCGTTTTTTGATGTGGTGAATCCGCGTTATCATGCGTCGGGCGTAGGGATTATGATGTGCATTGCGTTTGTGTTTGGTTCGCTTTCGCCGACGGTGCTTGGGTGGACGAAGGAACACTTCACGATGTCGGCAGGGCTTGCCTCGCTTGCGCTTGTGTATGCGATTGGCGCGGCGGTTATTCTTGTTGCGCGCGTGGCATTCTTGAAGCGCGACCGCATTGTTCAATAAAAGGAATTACGCCACCATGTTGCATGTTGTCGCGACTCCCATTGGAAACCTTGCGGACCTTTCGCCGCGGGCGCTCGACGCCTTCAAAAGTGCCGCGCTTATTGCTTGTGAAGACACACGCCGCACGTGGCAACTCCTGACGCACTTTGGTGTGCCGCGGCCCGAAATGATTTCATATCGCCAAGGAAATGAAGAGCGCATCACGCGCCGCATCATCGACGCGGTGCAAGCAGGCACGGACGTCGTCCTTTGTTCGGATGGCGGCTATCCCGGCATTTCAGATCCGGGCTATCGCCTCATTCGCACGTGCGCGCAAGAGAATGTTCCGTATGAAATCATTCCTGGCGCGAGTGCGGTCAATGTGGCGCTTCTCATGAGCGGTCTTTCGACGAGCTCCTTCACGTTTCGTGGCTTTCCGCCGCGCGGCCCTGGGGCGCTTCGCAATTGGTTCGCGGAAGATCGCGATAAGGAACATACGCTCATTTGCTACGAGTCACCCTTCCGCATTGCGGCCACGCTCGCCGCGGCGCTGGATGCCCTGGGCGATCGCGAAGCGGCCGTCTGCATTGAACTCACGAAGATGCACGAACGCGTTTCGCGCGGCTATCTTTCCGACCTCGTGAAAGAATACGAGAACGCGAAAGTGAAAGGCGAAGTCGCGCTCGTCATCGCAGGCAACAATCCTAAATTCTGCCGCGGTGAAATGCCCAAAGAAGAAGGAAGCGCCGCACCATGATCACACTCTTTGCGATTATCCTTTCGCTTGGCTCATACACCGACGAGGCACATACGAACGGACTTTACACGCTCGAGCTCAATGAGAAAACAGGGGCGCTCAAAACTGTCGCGTCGTATCCCACGCAACAAGCCATTTATCAAGATCGCTCAAGCGATGGACGCTTCCTTTACACGTGCGCACGCGGCGGAATCGAATCGTATGAAATAAACGGCGCGGCACTTTCCAAGGTGGACTTCGTTGCGCTTGATGGGACGCCCTGCCACATTTCGGTGATGCCCGACGGCGCGCAAGTAAATTGGGCGGATTATTCGAATGGTCGCGCGGGATGCGTCGCGGTCACGAATGGAAAATTTGCCGCGGTCACGTCCTATCAATTGAAAGGGAGCGGACCGAATCTGCCGCGGCAAAATGCGGCGCATTGTCATCAAGCTTTGCCCACGCCCGATGGGAAATCTTTCTGCGTCGTTGATTTGGGACTCGATGAAATTGTGACGTATCCGAGCGCGGCAGTTTTCAAGACGGAGCCGAAAGGCGCGGGGCCGCGGCATGCACTGTTTCATCCAAATGGGCGCCTCGCGTTTGTTCTTTTTGAGCTTGGCAATTTGCTGGGGACGTATTCGTGGGATGAGAAAAAAGGATTTGCCGCGCTCGATTTGGTTTCGACTTTGCCTGAAGGAAAAGTGCCGCGCGGGAATGATCAAGACTTGGCCGCGGCCCTTCGTTTCACGCCCGACCAAAAGCGGGTTGTCATTTCCAACCGCGGCGAAAATTCGCTTGTCACATTTGATTACGACGAGGCGACGGGCAAGTTGAAAGAAGTGGCGCGCTCGCTTTTGCCGGGCTCGTGGCCACGCGATTTTGATTTTGTGACGTCCACGCTCGCGCTTGTGACGATGGAGCGCACGGGTGACGTGCATGTGCTGAGGTACGATGCGGCGACGGGCGCGTTTCAAGTTGTTTCGACGCTCGGTGGATTCTATCGTCCTGTGGCGATGACTAAACTCAAATAACACGTGGATATGAAAACGGCCCTTCTTCATTATTGGCTTACGAATCGTCGCGGCGGAGAAAACGTCTTTCGCGAGATTGCGAATCTTTTCCCCGCGGCAGATATTTACACACACGCGTATAACCCGGCGGCGATGGGCGATTGGTTTGAAGGGCATCCCATTCATGAAACATTCATTGGCCGCACGTTGCCTTTTGCGCGGACGAAATGTCAGATTTATTTGCCGCTGATGTTTCGTGCGGCGCGGCAGATTGATTTGAGCGATTACGACTTGATTATTTCAAGTGAGTCGGGTCCGATCAAAGGGATTAACAAGCCTGCGCATGCGCGGCACATTTGTTATTGCCACACGCCGATGCGTTACCTTTGGGACATGTACGAGGAGTACTATCGTGCGGCGGGGATTGGTGGCAAAATTGCGATGAAGATGTTTCGTCATACGCTTCGGCGGGCCGATTTGAGAAGTGCGGATTCGGTCGATACATTTGTTGCGAATTCCAAGTTTGTTGCGCGGCGCATTCGGCGCATTTATAAACGCGAGGCGCAAGTCATCTATCCGATGGTGAATTATAAATTCTTTTCATCGGGTGAGAAGGTGGAGAAGAAGGATTATTATCTTCTTGCGGGGCAGCTTGTTTCCTATAAGCGGCCCGACATTGCGATTGGTGCGTGTTTGCGGCTGGGGAGAAAATTGGTGATTGTCGGGGCGGGGCCCGAAGTGGACGAGCTCAAACGCAAAGTCGGCAGCAATGAACGCATTCAATTTGTGGGGCGTGTGAGTGATGAAGAATTGCGGCGGCGGTATGCGGAAGCACGCGCCCTCCTTTTCCCTGGCATCGAAGATTTTGGTATTGTGCCATTGGAAGCAATGAGTGCGGGAACACCCGTTCTTGCATTGGGTATTGGAGGCGCTTTGGAGACGGTCGTGGATGGTCAGACAGGACTTTTCTTCACGTCGCAATCGGTGGGGCGACTTTGCGCTTGCATAGAAGAATTTGAGAGTCGGACATGGAATCCGATGGTATGTCAAATGCGTGCGGCCAAGTTTGGACCTGAACATTTTCGCACCGCGTTTCGAGCCCTTATTGGATAGGGGGGTGGGAGGGGGTGTGTCATGTATTGAATTTGTTTGCGTAGGCCTTTCGGAGGGTCTTGCAATTCGAACGGGGATATGGTATAATATATTCAGACATTGTGAAGTGGTCTATCTAGAGGTATTTGGATGGGAATTTTATTAGAGAAGAGGAAGCAGTACGTGGCCAGTATTTTTGCCGCGACAGTTTTATTTTATCATTTTGACATTTAACTTTTCTTACTTTTTACGAACAATCCAGAAGGAGTCATCAATATGAAAACAAGAATGAATGGTCTAATCGTATTTTTGAGCGCGTCAGTTCTTTGCGGAACTGGGTTCGCGAAGGAATGGATTTATGATGCATCCAAAAGTGCAATGACGGATGCGGACGGAAAGTGGACGGTGAGTGTTTCATCGGTTGAGAATGTGGGGCAGGGAGAGCTGACGATTGGGAAGGCGATTGAGCCGTTTGGAGATAAGACGGGTACGCTTGATTTGCGGGATATTGTTTTTGTGAAGGATGGGGTGAACTATTCGATTACGGCATTGAAGCTTCAAGATTCGGGGGTAAGCTATGCGATGGGCGTGACAAATTTTTATGTGAACAATGTTGTGGGGACGATTCCGAGTAATATGTTTTCTAGGGCGGTGACGCTCAAGAGCGTTTGGATTTCGGGTGAGGGTGTGGTAGAGTTGGGGAAGAATGTGTTTAATAGTTGCGCGGCACTTTTGAGCGTGAGATTGGATTGTCCGAATTTGTTGAGTGTGGGGGAGAATGCATTTTATAAATGTACAAGTTTGTCGGGTGACATTGCCGAGGTGATGCCTTGGGGTGTGACGAATTTGGGGTCGAGTGCTTTTCGGCTTGAGGGGAATAAGAGTTTGACGGGGACGCTTATTTTGACGAATCTTTTTTATTTGGGGGGGAATGCATTTCGTGGTTGTGCGGGGCTTATGGGGATTGATTTGCGAGGACCCATTACGCGGTTTAATGGGAGTGCATTTCAGAATTGTACGGCGCTAGCGGAAGCTTTTTTTGATACGCCGAAGTTAGCATTGGTTGAGTATCAAGCAAGTTCTTCTAAGGGGGACTTTTACAAGACGGCGCTTACGAATGTGAGTTTTCTTTGTGCGGCAGTTGGCCAAGCGGATGTGATTGATAAGATTTTGGGAGGTGTGCGAGCGGTTGGCGAGGCGGAGGAAGCGAGCAAGGAGTGTACATTGTATGTGAGTCGTGATCAGGCTGGGTGGAGTGAGCTTGCGCGGGGTGTAGATTTGACGACGGCAGAGGCGAAGTACATTCCGGCGGATGAGGAGAATTTTATGGGGGTTTATGTGACAGCGGATGGGAAGCGAAAGGCGTGGATGATTCATCGGTCGTCGCCCCATGATACGAAAGGATTGGTCATACGTATTCAATAGGCGCGGCAGTTTTTGGTGGTGGTGGTGGGATTGAGCGTGTCGGGCGTGTGGAACGTTTGGGAGGGAAATTTAAAGCAATGCGTTCAGCTTGGCTTTGCTTGCGTTTTGGACTTGCTCGAATAGGCTGTGGCCATGGGCATCCATTGCAACGATGCCGCGGAAGCCTTTCACATTGAAGTGCCAGCAGGCTTCGGCGGGACCGAATTCATCTAGAAAATCCACGCCTTCAACTTGCTGGACACTTTGTGCGGCCAAGGCTGCCGCGCCGCCTACCGCGGCGATATAGACGCAGGCGCATTTTTTCATTGCCGCGAGCGTTGAGGCGTCCATTCCGCCTTTACCGATGATGAGGCGCACGCCTGTTTTTTCGATGAAGCTTGGTTCATATGGATTTTCCCGCACGCTTGTTGTTGGGCCTGCGGCGACGACTTTCCAGGTGCCTGGCTTTCCGACGATTACGGGTCCGCAATGATAGAGTGCGCCATTCTGGAAGTTGAGCGGCAATTTTCCGCCGTCGGCAAAATACTTATGGAACTTGTCGCGGCCTGTGTGGATTGGGCCTGTAATTGAGACGGCGTCGCCGATTTTGAGTGCGCGCACGGCTTGTTTGGTAAATGGGAATGTGAGTTCCGTCATGATGGGAATTCCTTCAGGAGTTTGGCCGCGGCAGAGGCTTCGGCCTCGCGTAAATTATGGGCTTGTGATGTTTGCGTTCCGATGCCGTCCACTTCTACTTTCACTGTGAACGTTGGCAAATGTTGCGGGCCTGTCTGATTGAGGATTGTGTAGACGGGCTTGCGTGGTGGCGTCAGAGCCTGCGCACGAATTTGCAGTTCGCCCTTTGGGTTTGTGGAGAGATTTTGGTCGTTTGCATGTGCATTCAGATCGAGTGCTGCAAAGATTTGGCGTGCGGCATTGAAGCCACCATCGAGCCATGCCGCGCCCATTACCGCTTCGAGTGCATCGGCCACGATTTTTGAATTTTTTGAGAACTTGGGGGCTTTGGGATTGACGCGTAGGCGTGGCACGAGTCCCAATCGATCTGCTGCGGCGCAAAGTGCCGCGGTTGAGACCATGTGGGTGCGGCGGACCGTCAGTGGGCCTTCTTGTTCATCGGGGCACTGGGCATAGACTTGATCTGTTGCTAGAAGTTCCAGCACGGCATCGCCCAGGAATTCAAGGCGTTGGTTATCTTGGGCTTCGGGATGATTCATGCGATAGGAAGGCACCGTCAAGGCCTCATTCAAAAGTGCCGCGTTCTGAAATGTGTAGCCAAAGATTTCCATTTTGCGCACGTCCTTACTCGATGCAAATCGTCTGGCGCCGTGCGGCCCAACACAAATAGGCCACCGTGACAAAGAAGGAAGCCGGGACGCGCGGTGCCGCGGCGATTCTCACGCCTAGGAGTGTCGTTTTTCCACCCAATCCCATTGGTCCAATTCCCAGGGTATTGGCTTCTTTTAAGATTTGCGCTTCCAATTTTTTCAGCACGGGATCTTTTGCATCGTCCTTTTTATCGAGCGAGCGCAAGAGCTGTTCTTTGGCGACTTCAAAACCTGTTGCGCGATCGCCGCCAATGCAGACGCCCAAGATGCCAGGTGCGCAACCATAGCCTTGCGTCTGATGAACGGCATCCAGCAAGCATTTGCGCACGCCTTGCAAATCACGTCCTGCCTGAAGCGATGCATCGGGGAGGGAATATTGGCGCGACATATTTTCGCTGCCGCCGCCCTTCATCATTAACGTGACCGTTCGCTCTTCAGCGGCACTTTCCACGTAATGGATGACCGGCGCGAGCGCGGCACAATTATCGTTGTACGACTTGCCCGTGAGCGAATCAATTGTGTTCTTTCGCAAGTATCCGAGCGCCGTTGCCCACGAGACGGCCTTTTTGATGAGGAGGGGCGTGACACGACGCCGCAAACGCGCGTCCACAAAAAATGTGAGCGTTCCTGTATCTTGGCAAAGTGGCGTTAGATTCTTTCGCGCGAGCTTCACGTTGTCGAGAATTGTGTTTAAGACGACCGCGGCACTTTTTCCTTGCGCCTCACGCTTTGCCGCTCGCCGGAGCGCGCTTTCCACATCCGGCGGAAGCGAACAACTTGTCGCACAAATGAGACCGAGGATTTGTTCTAGCGTGCTCATTGATTCACAATCTGCAACGTGCGATTACGAATTTCCTTGAAGTCCGATTTATTTTGAATTGCTTCTTGTGGTTTGTAAATTTTTTCGAGTTCTTCGATTTCTTTTGTGAAGAGATTTTGTTCCTTCAAGATACGCAACTTTTCCGCGGCCACAATGCCCGAGCGCAATTCCAAGAAGCGCCACGACGGCTCGCCATCTGGGTAAACAAGGAACGTATCGCCCGCCGCCCAATGGTCGTAGGATGCATCTTCATTTGGATCCTTCGGCCACGAATTCCACGCCCAACGCAACATTCCGTCCAGTCCAATCACGCCTGGGAATGCGCCCATCCAAAACGCCTCGCCCTCTGCGCTTGACAAAAACGTATTCGGGAAATACGGAATGCAGCAGACATAGTACGTTGTCTTGTATCCCTTCGCCTGACGCTCCTTCACTTCCTTCATAAACTCCGGTGTTACGTAATCTAGGAGCTGTGAATAGTTATCAATGGTAATTCCCACGAAGTCGGACGGCTTACGATTGCCTGCCATCGCGATTTTGAACCCTGGCACCTTTTTCTGAATGAACGTCGCGATATTCTTGACGTCCTCTGGCGTGCGCTCATCCATCGCAATGTACGTATCTTCAAACCAACCCTTCGCCTTCAAGTGCGCGGCAAAATCCACCAAGAAGTCGCCCCAAAAATCCTCAAACTCCTTCGTTCCTGGATTGCACGTCATCGCTTGCGCCTCGCCCTTTTCATTCTCATACCGGCACACATAATTCCACGGGCACATCGTGTAGCACGCAATGTCAGGTCCAATTCCGCACGCACGCCCAAATTCCACATACTCATCAAAGATGGAATAATCAAATTCCCACGTCCCATCCGCCTTCTTCACGCGGCCAATCATCGAATGGTAGGCATCGAAACACTGATGATTCCACGGCTCGTCCACCAAGGTGACCGTGAGCGTCTTCTGTCCTGCTGTTGCGAGCGTCTCCCACACCTTCTTCATTGTCTTGTAGTGCTTGCGCGAAAACGGCTTCGCCTCATGAATGCGCGCTACCGCCCACGGGTGCTGCCACAAGTCAAGGAAGTACTTCCATTCCTTCGCTGGCGGCAAAACCCGATCGAGCACCTTCACACGCAACTCGCCACACGAATAAACGCCCGCCTTTGTCGTTGATGGCACCGTCACTTCAATCACATCTGGCCGCGCCTCATCGTCATTCCACACCACGCGATCCAACTTTTCACGCCGCTCCAGCGACCACGCCTCCGGTGCATACTTCACGCTCTTCAACGTGCCGCGATGCAAGGTGAATTCTGCTGGCGTCTTTCCGAGCTCGGACGAGCCCAAAAAGCGAAACGCGGCCGTTTCGCCCCGCCACATTGTGACATTGAATGGACGAGCCATGGCGGTTGCGCCGAGCGCCACCACGACTAACGACAAGATAGTATTTTTCTTCATGGTCCATATTATACCATAATTCGGTCCAACTTGCAACCCTATCGCGCCGGGCGGATTAGATGGTTTTTTTGCTGGGAGGGAGAGTGGAGAGGGCGAGAGAGGTTTCGTATTGCGAGAGAGGCGTTGTGATGATTGCGACGCCTTCGTTTTGGGCGGCTTCGGCCATATCGGAAGGGATGGGGCGGTCATGACAAATGACGATGACTTCGATGCCTGCGAGCGTGCAGACGGCGACCGCGTTGAGGTGATTTTGGATGGTGATGAGGACGGACGAATCGCCGCAGTGTCCCATGATATCGGAGAGGAGGTCTGAGGCGTAGGCGGCGGAAACATTTGCCGCGGGATTATCGACGTTGATTTGGCCTTTGACGAGGGATGCGATTTCTTGGGTTGTCATGGTGTTACTCCTTTTTTGATTGGTGGATTAGAAAGAGGTGAGGCGCGGGGAGGGGCGCGTTGCTTTTGCCGCGAAGGCTTGTTTGAGCGCGGCAGTTGTGAATTCAGGGAGGTCGGCTTCGGTCCAGACGCGTGCGACATCGTCGAGGTTATGGGCGTCGGAAGAACGCGTGACGGCGTAGTTTTGGACGCGAGGGAGCCAGATGGATTCATCGGCGGTGCGGGAAAGTTCGACCGCATCGAAGCAATTATCTGGGATGGCGCCGAGGCCTGAGAAGACGGAGTAGTTGGGGCGATCGACATGCGCGGCGATGTAGAGTCCGCCGAGTTCATGGACGCGCGCGGCAGTTTCCGGGATGGTGCGGCGGCAGCCCATGGCGAGGATGCGCCATTCCATTTCGAGGATATCGTCGTCCCAAGAAACGACCGGTTGGTCGCCGAAGGTATCGGGGTCGTTGACACGTTTTGGGAGGGCGGCGTAGACCCAATCGGTGAGGGCGAGGGCTTGGTCGACCGAATCAAAAAGGGCGAGTGTATGGACTTCTTCTGCGGTTTGGACTTCGAGTCCGAAGAGGCAAGGGAGGCCTGCGCGGCGAGCACATTCGGCGATGGCGGGGGTATTTTTTGCGGACTGATGATCGGAGAGTGCGATGCCGTTCATGCCAGCAGAAAGGGCTTTGGCGACGATTTCTGATGGTGACATTTCGAGGTTCGCACAAGGCGAAAGGCAGGAATGGATATGGAGGTCGAAGCGCATGTTGGTTGTATTATACCATATTTGAGGTGGAAAAAGCAAGTGTAAATTTTTAAAAGTTTCCTCACATGAACGGCTGAAAATATGGTATAATATAGGGCTATGAGAAAAGCAGAAGAAGAATTGAACGAGCGGGCCATTATTCGCGTGGTGGATCCGTGCCGTCCGTTGGAATTTGACTGGACGCGGCCACTGGAAGTTGAAGTGGGTTGCGGGAAGGGTCGATTTTTGACGGCGCGTGCCGCGGCGCATCCTGAGATTGAGTTTTTGGGGATTGAGCGGATGCTGGGGCGTGTGAGGAGTTTTGCCGCGAAGTGTGCGCGGCTTGGGATTGAAAATGCGCATGTGCTGAGGCTTGAGGCGCTTTACACGTTTCATTATTTGTTGCCGGCGCATCGGTTGCGGCGGGTGTATGTATTTTTTCCAGATCCATGGCCAAAGAAGCGTCATCATTCACATCGGCTGTTTGGTCCACTTTTTTTGAATGCGCTTTGGAAGCGTTTGGAGAAGGGCGGGCGGATCGAATTTGCGACGGACCATGCGGAGTACTTTGGGGCGGTGTGCGAATGTTTTGCCGCGGATGCGAGGTTTCGGGAGGTGGAGGCGATGCCGCGGCCGAAGGACGTTTGGACGGAATTTGAGACGGGATTTCGTGAGAAGGGTTTGCCGATTTATTCGGCGGCGTGGGAGGCGCTGGATGGAGATGATGCGCCGCTTGAGCCTTTGACAATTCCGCCTGAAGCGGAACCGCGCGAAGGCATTGTGCGGCGTGTGACAAACGATTTTGACGAAAACGAAATAGAAAACGAAAATAACAACGAAGGAAAGATAGAAGAATAAAAATGAACGCAGAGATTATACAACGGATGGTGGCTGAAGTTGGGGCGAGTGCGCGGCAGATTGTCGCGGTGGAAAAGCTCCTTTCGGAAGGGTGCACGGTGCCATTTATTGCGCGGTATCGCAAGGAGGCGCATGGGAATTTGGATGAGGTTGCGATTGGGAAGATTCAAGAGCGGATTGGGTATTATGGGGAATTGGAAGCGCGCAAGGAGACGATTCTGAAGTCGATTGAAGATCAGGGGAAGTTGACGGATGAATTGAAGGAGAAGATTGCCGGGTGCTGGCAAAAGAGTGCGCTTGAAGATTTGTATCAGCCGTATAAGCCGAAAAGGAGGACGCGGGCGCAGGTGGCGAAGGAAAAGGGGTTTGAGCCGCTGGCGGAAGCCATTTGGTCGGGGGCGGTGCCAGCTGGGACCGCGGCAGAAGATTTGCAATATGCGCGTGATATTTTGGCGGAGAAGGTTGCGGATATGGCCGATGTGCGCGGGCTGGTGCGTCAGGCCTTTGCCACGAAGAGCGTGGTGAAAAGTGAAGTTGCAAGCCCTAAACCGACGGAACCGACGAAATATGAGCAGTACTACGACTTTTCGGAGTCGATTACAACGATTCCTTCGCATCGGTATTTGGCGATTCGGCGGGGTCAGAAGGAAGGGGTTTTGTGGGTGAAGTTGACGTTGGATTCGGGGCCTGTTCTTGAGCGGATGATGGAAATTGTGGAGGCGGCGCCGGGGGCTGGATTTGGGAAAAGTGCCGCGGCGCGGGAGCAGGTGGAAAGTGCCGCGGAAGATGCGTACAAGCGGCTTTTGGCGCCGAGTTGCGAGATTGACGTAACCGTTGAAAAGAAGATGGAAGCGGACCGCGCGGCAGTTGAGGTATTTGCAGAAAATTTGCGGCATTTGCTATTGGCTTCGCCATTAGGAGAAAAGGCGGTGTTGGCGATTGACCCGGGGATTCGGACGGGATGCAAGGTGGCGATGTTGGATGCGACGGGGAAATATCTGGGCAAAACGGTGATTTTTCCGATGCAAAAGCCAAATGAGGCGACCGCGGCCATTAATTTGATTGTGACGAAGTATCATCCCCAGGCGATTGCGATTGGCAATGGTACGGCAGGGCGCGAGACGGAGGCATTTGTGCGCAAAACGTTGAAAGATATGGGAAGAGGGGATATTATCGTCGTTTCGGTGAGTGAAGCGGGGGCGTCCGTTTATTCAGCTTCGGAGATTGCGCGTAAGGAATTTCCGGATTTGGATTTGACGGTGCGCGGCGCAATTTCGATTGGGCGGCGGTTGCAGGATCCATTGGCCGAATTGGTGAAGGTGGACCCGAAGGCGATTGGCGTGGGGCAATATCAGCACGATGTGCATCAGCCGCTTTTGGGGGCGAAGTTGGATGAGGTCGTGGTCAGTTGCGTGAATGGGGTCGGGGTGGAATTGAATACGGCATCTGCGCCACTTTTGGAGAGAGTTTCGGGGATTAATGCATCTTTGGCGAAGTCGATTGTGGAATGGCGGGATTTGAATGGTGCGTTTAAATCGCGTGAAGATTTGCATAAAGTGAAAGGTTTGGGGGATAAGGCGTTTGAGCAATGTGCGGGGTTTTTGCGGATTCGGGGCGCGGCAAATCCTTTGGATTCGTCGGCTGTGCATCCAGAGCGGTATGAACTTGTCAGTCGCATGGCATCGGATTCGGGGCTGAGCGTGAAGGATTTGGTGGGGAATTCTGCCGCGGCCAAGAAGATTGATATCAAAAAATATGTGACCGCTGAGGTGGGTGAACCGACGCTGAAGGACATTTTGGCTGAATTGATTCGGCCTGGACGCGACCCGCGCGCCACGTTTGAACCGCCTAAGTTCCGCGAGGATGTGACTAAGATTGAGGACGTCAAGGAAGGGATGAAACTTGAAGGAGTTGTCACAAATGTGACTGCTTTTGGTGCTTTTGTGGATATTGGCGTGCATCAGGATGGGCTCATTCATGTTTCGGAATTGAGTGATAATTTCGTTTCGGATCCTGCCGCGGTTGTGAAGGCGGGGGATCGATTGAATGTGACGGTGATTGGGGTGGACCGGGTCCGCGGCAGAATTTCGCTTTCTGCGAAGTCGAAGCCTGGGCTTGGTGGCGGGACGAGTGCGGGGCGCGGCAGTTTTTCTGCGAAAAAGGAGAGAAAAACGACATTTTCGCCATCGTCTGGAAGTGGATTTTCGTGTAATCCATTTGCTAATCTCTAAGTAAAATTTAGAGGTTCCTATAATAAGGAACGCGCGCGCGCGTGGGTATGCGCGTGCGTATTCCTTTAAAGGGAAGAAGTGCCGCGGAGGGGGTGGATTTAAAAAAGGGGGTTTTCGGGGGGTGAAAAACCCCCTTTTTTGGGGGTCGAAAAGGGGGTTTTTTGGGGTACGAAAAGGGGGTTTTTTAAAGTGCCGCGGGGAGAGGGGGTGAATTTGACCGTAACTCGGCTAGGTTACGCGCGTAACTCGGCTGGGTTACGCGGAGATTGGGGGGCGGTTATGGGGCGGTTGGATTAACCGTGTAGAACGTGTAGAGCGTGTGGAGCGTGTAGAGATTTAACTCCGAGCCTAACAAAAAGCTTCGGCTAACGCCTTCGCTTGCTTCGCG
>CAVGIZ010000017.1:0-18854 GCA_963629255.1 Anaerovoracaceae bacterium | reverse complement strand
GTGATTCGGGATGATCACACTGATTTTCATCGGCAGTTACCGCGGCAGTTTCCTCTTTTGGCGCAGGCGCGGGCGCGGCACTTTTCGGCACATCATACCGCGTCGGATTCTTCGCCATGAATTCCCACGCAAAGGCCTTATAGCTCTCCGCGCCTTTCGAACGTGGGTCAAGAAACACGACCGGTGTCCCCATCGACGGCGCTTCCGAAACCCGCACATTGCGCGGAATCAACGTCTCATACACCTTGTCGCCAAAATGATTCTTGACCTCTTCAATCACGTCATGCGTCAACTTCGTCTGGTTATTCACCATCGTAAACACAACGCCATTCAATTCCAAATTCGGATTGACCGATGCGCGAATCCGATCAATCGAACCCGTAATCAACGCCAGCCCATCCATCGCCAAAAACTCCGCCTGAATCGGAATCAACACCGAATCGCACGCCACAAGCGAACTCGTCATCACAATCCCCAAGGACGGCGGGCAATCCAGAATCACATAATCAAACGCCCCCGAATCCTTCACCGGCTTGAGCGCATTGCGCATCATTTCAAGCCGATCCTCGCGCGCCCCAAATTCAAGCTCCGCCCCCGCCAAATCCACTTCCGATGGAATGATATTGAGGTTCGACCACTTCGTCGGTTGAATCACATCCTCAATCGGCTTTTCGCCCAGCAAAACAGGATACATCGAAATGCCCTCTTGCTTCTCCAGCCCCAACCCCAACGTCGCATGCGCCTGTGGATCAAGGTCCACAACAAGCACCGTGCGATGCCGCGCAGAAAGTGCCGCGGCCAAATTCACAACAGTCGTCGTCTTCCCAACGCCACCTTTTTGATTTGCAATTGCAATGATTTTCGTCTTGCGTTCCATCTTGATGTTACCTCACTCTCGGCTAAAATAATTTCCCATCCGCTTCCAATTCGCGAATGTTCTTTTGCGCGCTCCGCATCACTTCGCGCCGCCACAACTCCACCAGCGCAATGTCCCACGGCTCATCTTCGCCTTGCACGACCGCGGCAAATTGATCATTCGATTCACGCACCGCTTCCAACACACGGTCCGTCACGGCCCGCATTGAATCAGTCACAACCTGCTCCGAATAATTGTCGCTCTTCAGCTGATAGCCATATTGCAAAATGCGCAGCTTATCCTCATTCTCGCGTAGCCATTCCAAATACTGCCGCGCCTCAGGCCCCAACCCCTCCGTCTCAATCTCGGAAACATGCGGCGCAATCACCCGCGGCGGATGTGCCTCCAGCCGCCCCTCCCGAATGCGCACCTTCCGCGGCTCATCTGGCAGCACCGACAGCATGTGATAATTGACAAGCGTATTGCCAAACGTCTCCAACTGACAACGCGGCAACGCGACAACCTTCACATGCTGCGCGGCATACCAACGATCAAACTGTGGGTTCGAACTCAATCCTTCACATTCTTTCCGCAGCACTTCTTATACTTCTTGCCGCTTCCGCACGGGCACGGATCATTCCGCCCAATTTTCGGGTGATCCCGCACAATCGGCCGGTCCGCCACAATCTCGCCATCCACAAATTTCCAATCACCACCCTCGCGGCGGAATTGCGAAACTTCATGGTGATTACAAAGCTCATTCTGCGCCGAATAAAGCGCGCGAAACTCAACGACGCCCTCGTCATCATTCGCCCCGCCCTTCTCCGTGTGCAAAATCTCAAGTCCATGCCACGACGCCGCATGACTCCAAGCACGCGCCGCCTCCAAATCAAACTCATCCTGCACCGTCTTCGTCGCGCTCTCACGCAAGAACTCAACATCCCCTGTCACATAACAGGAGTAGCGCGCCCGCATCAGCGCCTCTGCCGTCTCAGCTTTCGCCTTGCCAGCAATAATGGGCCCGCAGCATTCGCCAAACGGCCGCCCCGATTTACATGGACATTCTTCTTCGTTTGTCATTTTCGTCTAACCTTCTACTTTCTAAAACTAACTGTTCTAATCGAACTCCTATATTGTACCAAAAATACGCACAAATTGCAAATGAGGAATGCAACAAAAAGCGGCACGTCCCCAAACCTCACATACGGCGTCAAACGCTCTAAGCCCCCAACTTCCGCCACTTGCACGCGGTCCACCATCGTCCCTTGCCCATCCACAAGCGGCCAACCATCCCCATTCACAAGCCACGTCGCGCGTCCATTCGACTCAATCGAACCCGTCACGCCAGAATTCCCAACCCGCACAATCGGTAGCCCCGTCTCAATCGCACGTGCCACCGCCTGCCACGCATGCTGCTCCGCCTCGTCCGATTCCGAAAACCAACTATCATTCGTCACAAACACCAAAACCTGCGCACCCATCGCCGCAAGCTTCCTCATCTGCGCCGAGTCCGTATCCTCATAACAAATCGCCACCCCCACCTTCACGCCCTCAAAATCGAGCACCCTCAATTCACCCGGCGTGCAACTCCCAACCGGCGCCAACTTCTGCAACACAGGAAACATCTTATCCCCAGGTATGAACTCCCCAAACGGCACCAAATGCACCTTGTCATAAAATGCCACTTCATTCGTCCCACAAAATAGCCCCACCGAATTGTACACCTTCTCACCCTCTACACGCGTTCCACCAGCCACAACGCCCTTCGCCCCCGTCGCCTTTCTCACCCAATCCGCAAACCGCCGCGCCCCAGCATGGTCCAACCGCCCAACCTCACACATCGCACTCTCGCTCAACACCACAAGCTCAGGCCCCATCGGCGACACTCGCGCGAGCAAATTCGAATACACCTCAATCGGATTCTCTTCCTTCTCCTTGAATACGCACGGAAAATTCCGCTGCACCATCGCAACCGAAATCTGTCGCTCGCCACGCGTCCACACAACCGCCCGCGCCCCCATCCAATAAATCCCCAAAATCACCAACACTGGCAAAACCGTCTCCACACTCCGCGCCCACCGCGGCACGTCCACCTTACCCACAATCCCCAACCGCGGCACAACCCGCTCCGCAATCGATGCAAACGTCCCATTAATAAGCACAACCACCATCGTCAACACATACACGCCCCCCAACACCGCCGGCTCCCCAAACCCCGCATTCACCGCCACAACCCCCAACTGATTCCACGCAAACCCACCAAACAACCTCGACCTCAACAACTCAAATCCCGCAAACAAAATCGGCTCACCCAATAAAATCGCCGCGAGCCTCCACACATACGCCCGCTCCCTCACGATGCTCCACATCTTCGCCGCAACCCATCCATACCCCACAAAAAACGCCGCGCAATACGCCGCCAAACATCCCCACCCCAGCACCACGAGCGGCCACGGTCCCCCATTCTTCACAATCGCCGGCATCCACGAAAGCGTCGCAAACCAAAATAAAAAACCATTCAAAAACCACGCCTTCAAATTCGCCTTCACCGTCCCGCGCCGCGTCAACCACATCAACGGCGCCAGCGCAAACAACGCATCCACCCGCTCCCCCATCGGCGGAAATGACGCCCATAGCAAAAAGCCAGGCAACAGCCAAAAAACTTGGACGGCCCTCGCGAGTAACCTCCGAATCATTCAGCCTCCCAACTCAAATCAATTCGCGTCGCCACGCCCTCCGGCACCTCAAATTCCCGCGGCACTTTCTTCGTCGTCACCCACAACTTCCCACGCTTCGTCACCGCCAATTCCGTCTGCTCCTTCGGCTCCGTCAACGAAATAAAAAGCGGCGTCGACTGCTGCGTCAAAAATTCAACCGCATACCCGCTCTCCGCCAAGTATTGCAAATTCTCCCGCTCATTTTCAGGACTCGCCACAAACCTCTTCACACCCAACTTCGTCAGTGCCGCCAGCGCCCTCGAATTGAATGCATACAGCGTCCAGTCCGCCGTAATATCCTCAACGCCCAACTCCTTCAACATCCTCAACGTCGCCAAATCACTCGCTTCCCACTTCGTAAATCCCGCCCGCATCAAATGCTTCACCGCAATCCGCAGCCGATTAAAATCTGTCTCCGCCGTCCACACCGGCAACGCCAAACGCGCCTTCTCATTCGCCTCGCTCTCACACAACTGGTCCACATCCTCGACTTGAAAAGCCACCACAATCTCATCCCAATCCCCCGCCGGCAAATTCTGATCCGCCCGAATCTTCACAACCTTCCGCGGCACTTCCCCGCCCGCCGCCACAACCTCGTCATCATCCAACGCCCGCGCAATCTTCTCCCTCTTCACCTCATACCGCTTCGCATCCAACGCCTCAACCAAATCCCGCCGCAAATCATTCAGCAAACTCTTCGGCGCAAATAGCCGCCCCGCATCATTCAACATCAAACGCCCCAACTTGTAATCCGTCTCCCCAAGCTTCTCAAACGCCGACCGCACAGCCTCAAACGTCTTATCCGGATTCTTCGCCGCACCAAATTCGCCGCGCACCTCAACCTCAACCCCGCACGCCTTCGCCACCATCCGCGTCGCCTCCAGCGTCACCTCAACATCAATCTCAATCGGCCCTGGATACTCGCTCGGACGAAACGACGGCATCGGAAAGCGCCTCTTCACTTCATTCGACATCGAACAATACACCGTCTGCCCCGCCTTCAACGCCCCCGCCAAATCAACCTCATCATTCTCCGGCAACAAAATCTCCACATCCGTCCCCGCACTCACCTCAAACACTGGCACGCGCGAAATCGTCGTGCGCATCTCACTAATCCCCAGCCCCAACGGCTTGCCACCATCCGGCGCGGCAAATTGCAAACCATCATGCTTCTCCAACGCCCGCGCCGTGTGAAACCTCAACCACGCACGCCCCTCGCGGTCCCGCGTCACATGCTTCACAACACCAATCGCCGTCCCCAAATGCCCAAGCGATTCCGCATCAATCGGACTCTCCACCCCCTTCGTCCCAGGCCGCCCATTCAAATACAACTCCGTCGTCCGCCGCGAAAACACAGTCTCCAAATCCGCCACCGTCACCGCTCCCGCCGCACTCTCCGTCCGGTCCAAAATCTGCCGATAATACTTCGTCACACTCGCCACATACAAGGCACTCTTCATCCGCCCTTCAATCTTCAACGATACCACCCCCGCATCCACCAACTTGCGCACATCCTCCCCCAACCGCAAATCCTTCATCGAAAACGCCAGCACCTTCTTCCCCTCCGCATCTGGATAGGCCAGCCGACAACAATACGCGCACTTCCCTCGATTCCCGCTCCGCCCCTTCTCCATCGCAGAAAACAAACACAGCCCCGAAATCGAATAACACAGCGCCCCATGTATGAACGCCTCCAATTCCAATCCCCCGCACCGCTTCGCAATCGATCCAATCTCCTCCAAACTCAATTCCCGCGCCAAGACAACCCGACTAAACCCAAACTCCTTCAGCGCCAAAACCCCTTCCAAATTATGCGCCACCAATTGCGTCGACGCATGCAACACAAGCCCCGGAAAATGATCGCGGCAAATCTTCGCAATCCCCAAATCCTGCACAATCAACGCGTCCGGCCCCACCTCTTCCAAATCCGCCAGCATCCGAACCGCATCCTCAATATCGCTCTCATCCAACACCGTATTGAACGTCACATAAACCTTCTTCCCCTTCACACGCGCATACGATATGAGACGCTTCAAATCCTCCATCGAAAAGTTCGTCGCAAATGCCCGTGCAGAAAATTCATTCAAACCACAATACACCGCATCAGCACCCGCGGCAAACGCCGCAAGAGCCGTCTCAAAATCCCCAGCCGGGGCCAGCAACTCACTTTCTTGCATATAGGTCGTATATTATACCATATTTCCGCCCATTCTTCAACCCCCTCCCACAAAATGGTTGAAATCCCCACTCCCACCACCGAATGCGAAAAGGTTGCAGGCATAAAGCCCACAACCTTCTCACTCAAAAAGGAATAACCCTTTTCTTACGCCTTTGCCTTGGCATCCAGCTCAGCCATGGCCGCGCGACGGCTCAACTTAATGCGCCCACGCTCATCCACGTCCAAGCACTTCACCATCATCTTGTCGCCAACCTTGCACACCGCATCCACGCTCGGGACGCGACGATCGCTCAGCTCAGAGATGTGGCAAAGGCCATCCATGCCCGGAAGAATCTCGACAAACGCGCCGAAATCCTTGATGCCCGTCACCGTGCCTTCGTAAATCTTGCCAGGTTCCGCAACCGCGCTCACCGCGCCAACCGCCTTCTTCGCAGCTTCCATCGACTCCAGCGAGGTCGCAAAAATCGAAACCTTGCCATCTTCATCAATGTCAATCTGCGCACCCGTCGTCTCCACGATCGAGCGAATGTTCGAACCACCCGGGCCAATCAACGCGCCAATCTTATCGACCGGAATCTGCATCTCTTCAATCCGCGGCGCATACTTGTTGAGCTGCGTGCGCGGCGCCGGGATGACCGACTCCATGAAGTCGATGATTTTGAGCCGCGCATCGTGCGCCGCCTTGATCGCGCCTTCCACGAGGTCCCACGTAAGGCCACGAAGCTTGAGGTCGACCTGGAAGCCCGTGATACCCTTGCGCGTACCACCAACCTTGAAGTCCATATCACCGCAGTGGTCTTCCGCACCGAGAATATCCGTGACGAGCACCTTCTGCGACTGGTCCGCATTCGTGAACAAACCAATCGAAATGCCCGCGACCGTCCGCTTCAGCGGCACGCCCGCATCCATGAGCGCCAAGCACCCATTGCAAATCGACGCCATCGACGACGAACCATTCGAACCCATAATCTCGCTCACCACGCGAATCGAATACGGAAAATCATCCGGCAACACTTCCGCAATCGAACGTTCCGCAAGCGCCCCGTGACCAATCTCACGCCGCCCCGTCGAACCAAGCCGCCCCACTTCGCCCGTGCAGTACGGCGGGAAGTTGTAGTGCAACATAAACCGCTTCGACGGATCACCGCCCGTCACCGAATCAAGCTCCTGCGCATCCTTCTTCGTCCCGAGCGTCACCGTCGCGAACGACTGCGTCTCGCCACGCGAGAAAATCGCCGAACCATGCAAACGCGGCAACACACCAACCTGCGCCGAAAGCGGCCGAATCTCATGC
Source organism: Anaerovoracaceae bacterium (assembly GCA_963629255.1). Lineage (GTDB taxonomy): Bacteria > Verrucomicrobiota > Kiritimatiellia > RFP12 > UBA1067 > UBA1067. The sequence goes on along the minus strand of CAVGIZ010000017.1, from coordinate 11,808 downwards.
TGCGCACGCCCGTCAATACGCTTGCCATACACCAGCACGTTCTTACGAACCGTCTCAATCTCAAGCGCATCAAACAAATGCACAAACCCAACTTCGTCAATCTCCGGCCACTTCTCAGCAACCTTCTTCAGGAGGTCTTCCTTAATCGCCGTCACCTTGCCCTGACGCTCCAGCTTGCCCTTAATCAAAAGGGCCGCGGCCAGCGCCTCGCCACCTTCCGCACGGATGAAGTCCATCTTGTCCGCTGGCTGCGGAATGTCCTCAATCACCTTGTCCGGCTTGCCCAACGCGCGGCGCATCTCAATCTGAAGGTCGATAATCTTCTCAACCTCTTCATGCGCACGCTTCAAGGCCGCGACAAAATCTTCATCGCTAATTTCTGCCGCGGAACCTTCCATCATCAGGAATTTGCCGCGCAGCCCAGCGTACAACAAATCAATGTCGCTCTTCGCCTTCTGCTCATGCGTCGGGTTAATCACCCACTGCCCATCAATGCGCCCAATACGCACGCACCCAATCGGGCCCATGAACGGAATCTCACTAATGTGCAACGCCGCCGATGCCGCGTTCACCGCCAAGAAATCCGCCTCACGCGTCCCATCACACTGGATCAGCGTCGTGTTCACCTGCACGTCATTATAATACCCATCCGGAAACAAAGGACGAATCGGACGGTCGCACATACGCGCCGTCAAAATCTCCTTCGACGTCGGCCGCGCCTCACGCTTGAAGAACCCGCCAGGAAACTTCCCCGCCGCGTAAAACTTCTCACGATACTCGCATTGCAACGGAAAGAAATCAATCCCTTCCCGCGGCTTATCTGTACACGTCACCGCCGTAAAGACGGTGTTGTCACCGTAACTCACGGTGACGGCCCCGGCCGCCTGCTGCGCCAAGAGCCCGGTCTCAATCACGAGGTCCGTCCCCGCAATGTTGACCTTGAACTGCTTTGTATTTTCCATTATTCTCTTTTCTGTTTGTAAATCGCTTACCGGCGAAGACCGAGCTTCCGAACGAGCTCCTTGTAGCTCGCCTCATTCTCGCGCTTCAAATAGTCGAGAAGATTACGACGGTTCTGCACCTTGCGAAGAAGACCATAACGACTCGAGTGGTCCTTCTTGTTCGCCTTCAAGTGCGCCGTCAGCATCTCGATCTCCTTCGTGAGAATCGCAATCTGCACCTCGCTCGAACCCGTGTCACGATCGTGACGCTGGAATTCACTCTTGATGGCCGCCTTATCAATGTTCATTTTATGTACTTTCTTGTTTTGTACTGCAAACCGGGAAGCTAGTTTCCCCACCATGGTTTCAACCTCGAAACCCATTCGTCCACCACTCGATGAACGCCCGCGGCAGGGATAACCTCCTGAGACAGTCGCAGAATGGCGTATATTATACCATATTCCGCGCCAGATTACAATGGGGTATTTTCACTTTTTTTCACCCCCCCCCTCCCGCGGCACTTTTCGCCCCAAAAGCACCCCTTCAAAGCTCCCTCCCCATGCATTTAGCCAAAAGTATGATACTTTTTTAAAAAAGTATGATACTTTTCCCGAAAAAGTATGATACTTTTTGCCAAAAAGTATCATACTTTAACCTAAATTCGCCTCTGAAAACACCTGACGTTAGCCCCTAATAACCCCAACCTCTCCCCTGCCCGTGTCTAACTTTTTCCCTTGCGCGGCAAATTTTGCTCCCACAAACGGTCCAAAATATGGTATAATATAGGCCTATGCATCTCAAAAGGTTATTCCTGATGGGTGGACTTTGTGTCGGCTTTGTTGCTTTCGCGGCAGAGAACGCGGCACTTTCTATCTCGCTTGCAGGCCCTAAGCACCTCGTCTCCATCTCCAAATATGCGGACATGAGTGGCGTCACGTGGTCGGGTTCTAATTCCACTTTCTATGTCGTGCGCGATGGCGGCAGCATTTCTTCCAATGGCTGTTATCTCCATTCGATGACCGTACGCCTCGATTCGAAAGGCACATGCCCAAAGCGTCCCAAAATGGGTCGCGGCATTTTACTTGAAGGTGCGCAGGATGCGGAAGGCATTGCACGCGACCCCCTTTGCGGCACAATCTGGATCTCCGATGAAGCGGACGCCTCTATTCGTGAATACACTCTAACAGGCCAGCGTACAGGCCGCGCCGTTGAAGTTCCGCCCCTCTTCGCAACCAGTATGCGCGGCAATCTTTCCCTTGAGTCCCTCACCATTTCCCCTGACGGAAAAACGATGTGGACCGCCAACGAAGAAGCCCTCAACGCCGATGGCCCCGCGGCAAATCCCTTGCGCGGCACCGTTGTGCGCCTCGTCAAATTCACACGCGAAGATGGCTGGAGCGAATGGAAACTTGCTGGTATGTGGGCGTATGAATGCGATTGCGTCGGCAATGAAACCCCGGTCAATAGCGGTGTATCGGACCTCTGCGCCTTGCCCGATGGCACGCTCCTCGTCCTCGAACGTGAATGCTCCTATGGCACCCTCGGCCGCACGCGCATTTATCGCCCAACCTTTGATTGCGCGACGGACATCCGTTCTTTCTCAAGCCTCACCAACGCCGTCTACTTCCCCGCGCGCAAAGGCTCACCACTCCTCGAATTATGCGATGGCGAACAGTTCGGCAAAGGCGTCTTTCAAGCTTGCGTCGCGTGTTATGAAGGGCTCTGCCTTGGGCCGCGCAACGCCGATGGCTCCTACAATTTGATGCTGGTCTCCGATGGTGGCGCCTACGTCTCCAAACACGTTCTCTTCGTTTCTGCCTCCGTGCAAACAATGCCATATATTCGCGCGCTCACCTTGCACGGCCTCCCCGGCGCAAACCCACTCGCCCCGCCCAAGAACTATGCCACCGAACGCGAAGAACGCCGCGCCTCTTGGCGACTCGGCGCCGCTGGATTCGGCCGCGGCAATTCCAACCTTTACGGAGCCGAACTGGGCCTCGCACGAAATGTCTGGCAAAGCGAATCGGGCACGTATAATCTTTGGCTGGGCGTCAGCGGCGCATACTGTCCGCGGCAAAAAGCGATGAACTATGGCGAGGCCTCGATCTGGGCCGCACCCGAACGTTATCTCACCGATGATTGGACGCTCGGCGCACGCGTCGGCGCCGCCTTCAATTGGCTCAATGCAAAGGTGGACGCCACCTCATCTGAAACAGACTTCACCGCACACGGCCTCCTCGGCATCCAATCGACCTACATGTTGAATGAGTTCTTTGGAATCTTCACTTGCTTTGATTGGCGCCTAGGCGACGACGCTGAATTCTCTTCGCGCGATATCGACCTCACGGGCTACCTCTGGTCGCTCGGCATCTTCTTCAACTTCTAATCAGCCACGCCTGTGCTCGCACTCAACTTTTTTGCCGCGGGGGGATTGAATATTACGCCCTAATATGGTATAATATACCTCAATAACTTCTGATGGACTCGCCTCAGACTAAAGTCGCCCTCGTTGGCTCGGTCGCACTCGACCTCGTCGCCCCTTATTTCAAGGAGGCGGGCTATTCGGTTTATGTCCCCGCGGGATTCGATACCTGGCACCAAGAATTGCTTGACCCACGCTCTGCCCTCCACCAATTCAAGCCCGACTTCATCTATGACGTCACCGCGGCAGATTCTTTCCTCGAAAAGGAAGTCCCCAATTTTTACGATGAGCGCATGCGTGCCCTCGCCTCGATGCCCTATTCCATTGACGGCCTTCACGCAATCATCGATGAATTTGAATTCAAGAAATCTGTAACGCCTGGCGTCAAAAAAATTCTCGCCGTCGATGCCGATAATACCCTTTGGCGCGGCATCCTTTCGGAAGATGGAATGGACGCTCTCGAGCCCTTCACCGAATTCCAAAACGCCCTTCTTGAATTCCGTGCGCGCGGCATCTTACTCGTCCTTCTTTCAAAGAATGATCCCTTTGAATTTCGTGCCGATATGCCCATCCAGCGCGGCGATTTTGCCGCCCTCGGTGTCAATTGGGGACCCAAAGCTGGTAACCTGATTGAAATCTGCCGCGCCTTGAATCTGGGAACAGAAAGCGTCGTCTTCATTGATGACAATCCGCACGAACGCGCCCAGATGGCCGCGCAATTGCCTGAGGTCGCGGTCGTTCCCTTCCCGAATGACATGTCTCATCCGCGGCAGTTTATCCGCCGCCTTGAAACGTATTTCTTTCCACGCGAAGTCCAAACAAAAGAGGATACCCTCCGCAATCAAGATTATGCTTCTCGCGCAGCACGTGAAAGTTTGGCCGCAGGCGCGGCAACGGTCGATGATTATTTGGATGCGCTTTGTTTACGTGTTGAACCACGCCTCGCGACCGCGGCAGATTTACCGCGTCTCGTTCAAATGGCAGGCAAGACAAATCAATTCAATGCCACCACCATTCGTCGCGACCGCGGCAGTTTTGATTTGCTCGTAGCTGACGCACAAAAGAAAGTCTTCGTCTTCCAAACGGCCGATAAATTCGGCGAACAGGGAATCGTCTGCTACATCGTTGTGGACCTTATTTTGCGGCGCATCACCGATTTTGTGATGAGTTGCCGCGCGATGGGGCGCACCCTCGAGCAATTCGCGTATACCTATGTGGCGCGGCAGATTTGTTTTCTGCCCGAAATTGATTTTGTGCGCACGGCGAAGAATCACCCATTTGAAGAATTTTGGAAAGAAGTAGGCGAAGGCAAGCTTCGCAAGACGCATTATCAAGAAGTCAAAGAAGGATTGATGACAAATGGCTAAACGAATTAATCACGAAGCGCGGCGAAAACTGATTCTGGAAAAAGCGATGCGCCTTTTTTCGCAAGTCGGTTATAACAATGTGTCGCTCATTATGATTGCGGAAGCATCGGGAATTGCGCGCACCGTCATGTATCGTTATTACAAAGATAAGCGCGAAGTTTTGGACGCCGCCATTCGCGCCAATGCCTCGCTTATTATGGCGCAGTGCCGCGAAGAAATTGCACGCACGGCCAGCGTGCGTTCCAAGCTGAAGCACATTTGTTTTCACGTCGCAGATTACCTTTTTGGCAAGCGCGAATTCTTGACGGCCATCTACGATTTTGTTTTGGCAATGAATCGCCTCGGCGAAAATATGGGCTCAAAAGTGTTTGAATTTACAAAGGGAATTCGCCTCGCCTTCCAAGCCCTCCTCGCGGATGGCCTCGCTCATGGCGAAATTTTACCAGAAATCGAACCCGTCATCACAACCGAAGTCTTCCTCACCGAATTTGAAGCGACCACCCTGCGCATTATCCTCGGAATGGAAAAGAGCGCGGAAGATTCAAAGCGCCGCTTTATTATGATGGTCGATGCAATTTGCGCCTAAGGCCTAATCGCAAACAATCCCGCGCACTTCAGGCTCCAAGTTAATTCCAAACTTGAAATAGACTTTATTGTGCATCAATCGCGCAAGGGCCAAGAAATCGGACGCCGTCGCATCAGCCCCCGCGACAATCACATTCGCGTGTTCCGCCCAAACGTAAGCCCCGCCCACGCGCAACTCCTTCGCCCCCGCTTCTTCCAAAAGCCGCCCCGCAAAATCATTCGGTGGATTCTTAAAAACACTTCCTTTTGTACCAGCAGGGAAATGCTTCCGCCGCGACAAAAAATCTTCCGCGCTCACCGAACCACAAAGCTCTTTCCAATTCGCCTTCAATTCGTAATCTTGAATCTCGCCTGTGATATTCGATGTGCGATATCCAAAGCCGCATTCGCTTGCCTCGTGCCACACGCCATCAATCTGAATGCGCTCTAAAACTTCAGAAATCGAATGACCAAACGCCCCCGCATTCATCCGAATCCACCCGCCAATCGTGCCAGGAATCCCCGCCATCCATGGAATGTGCAGCATCGCGCCCAATTCATTTGCACGGCCCTTCGTACGAACATAAACCTCGCCCGTCGCCAAATCGCTCTTCCACGTATTCGACCCTGCCCCAATCCAAATCTGCCGCGTCGGCGGCGGCGTCCAAGCCGTCACAAGTGGCGCCAAATTGATGATGTCGCCCGCGCCCAAAAGAAGCGTAACGTCCCCTTCCTGCATCAGGCGCCGCGCATGCCACCACGCCTCCTCACACGTCCGCGCAAGCTTCACATTCAAACCCTGCGCACGACACACCGCATACAAATCCGCAATGTCGCCACCTTCAACCGGCGTCTCAAATGCCGCATACGTTGGACACAAAACAACTTCATCCGCCAACTTGAACGCCGCGGGAAAAGAATTCAATAACGCCTTCGTGCGCGAATACCGATGCGGCTGAAAAAGAACACGCAACGTTCCGCGGCACTTTTCCTTCGCCATCTCAACCGCACACGTCATCTCCGTCGGATGATGCGCATAGTCCGTATAAACGCCCAACCGCAAAAGTTGAAAACGCCGATCAGGAAGTTCATTCACCACGCGCGGTAAAACTGCCGCGATCGCGTCCATCGTATGCCCCCGCCGCAACGCAACCTCCACCGCCGCGCGCGCATTCTTTTGATTGTGCGCCGCGAGCCCCAACGCATCCACAAAATCAAGCGGCTGAAGCGCGGCACTTTCAATCACATCCGCCGCTTGACGCCGCGCCGTATCATAACACGCAAGGTAATCCGCAAACGTTTTGAAATGGTCAGGATGGTCATATTCACAATTCGTCACGACCAACGTCTTCGCCCGATACAACGCCAGCGTCCCATCGCTTTCATCCGCCTCCACAACCAGCACGCGCGGCTTATTTTCAGGCCCTTCGCAACCCGCAACAGGAAATGTCCCCGTCTCGCCACCAATCGCCCATTCCACACGCTCGCCCAACGCCAGCAATAGCTTCGCCGTAAATGTCGCCGTTGTCGTCTTCCCATGCGAACCGCACACCGCAATCGCATCGCACGCATTCACAATCTCAGCCAACATTTCTCCCCGCCACTTCCGAATGCCGCACGCTTCCGCCTCCACACGCTCTGGATTCGTCGCATGCACCGCCGGCGTCATCACCACTAAATCTGCCGCGCCCACATGCTCCACCGCATGCCCAATCGTCACCGGAATCCCACGCGCCTCCAGCCACGCCGTCCGCCGCGAAGGATGCACATCACACCCCGTCACCACATGCCCGCGCGCCTTCATCAAGTACGCCAGCGCCGCCATCCCAACTCCACCAATGCCTGTAAAATGAACCTTCACGCGCGCTTCTTCCAATAACTCAAATACTCAATATTACCCATCTCACGCCCGCGAATCGGCGACTCCTCTAGCCCCAACAATTCAAGCCCCAACTCCTCCTGCGCAAACTTCACAATCCCATCACGTGCCTCCAACCTCAACGCCTCATCCCGCACCAGCCCGCCTGGCGCATTCCCCTTCCCCACTTCAAACTGCGGCTTGATCAACGCCACAATATGCCCGCCCGCCGCCAGCACCTCGCGAATCGGCGGCAAAATCAACTTCAGCGAAATAAACGAAACATCCGTCACCGCGAGCGTCGGCACCCGCGGCAAATCGGCCGCGCTCATATACCGCGCATTATAATTCTCCTTCACCCACACGCGCGGATCCACCCGCAACTTATACGCCAACTGATTCGTCCCCACATCCACCGCCATCACAAATTCCGCACCATGCTGCAATAAACAATCCGTAAAACCGCCCGTCGAACTCCCCACATCAATGCACACCTTCCCCTCCGCCACCAACGGCTCCACAAAATCTGCCGCGCCAAAACACCGAAACGCCCCTTCCAACTTCTCCCCGCCCCGCGACACAAACCGCGGCGGCGCCTCAACTTCTACCTCAACCCCCGCATCCACCATGCGCGAACTCTTGCGCTCCACCTGCCCCGCAACACGCACCTTCCCCTCCATCACCAACGCCTGCGCCTTGCTCCGACTCTCCGCCAGCGCCCGCTCAACCAACAAAACATCCAGCCGCGTCTTCACTTCTTCGGCCCAATAAATTCAATCTTGCGCACGCTCGAATGCGGAAAACTCTGCTCAATCCCAGGCTTCACTTCTATCGTAATCATGTCCGCCGTATTGCGAATCAACACGCCCTGCCGCGGCCCCTGGTCCGTCAAAATCTCTACATCCGGAATAAAAATCCGCGCCAACCGAATCGTCTGCCCAAGCGTCTTCGTACTCTGCACTTTCGGATGCCGCACAGCCTCAGAATAACCATCCGCCCGCACCGTCAAAACATGCTCACCCTCCAACACATTCTCAATCGCCAACGCATCACTCAATTCCGCATTCGGATCCGCCGACTTCGTCACCCCAACCGAACGCCCATCCAGCAACACCCGCGCCCCAACAGGCGACGTCTTTACCTCAAGCCGACCCATCTGATTCGACAACCTAAACTCCTCCCGCGGCGTCGACCCATTCCCAATCGTCACCGCCCTCAACTCCGTCGCAAAACCTTCCAACTCCGCCTTCACCTGATAGTCCCCAGGCTTCATCCCCGCAATCACAAGCGGGCTCTTCCCCCTAAATTCTCCATTGATATAAAACCGCGCACCATCTGGCACCGACGACAACGACAACGTCCCCGGCAATCCCTCCATCACGACCGACAACGTCTGCCGATCCCCCGCGTTCACCGCCAGCTCCCGCACCTCATCCTTAAATCCCTCCATGTGCAACTTCACCGTCGCGCGTCCCTTCGGCACATCGCTCACCACCACCGGCGCATTCCCGCGAATAATCCCATTCACCATCACGCCCGCACCCACCGGATCCGTCACCACCTCAATAATCCCCGAATCCAACACCAACCGCTCCTCCCTCACCAGCGGCTTGCGCCCCTCAAACTTCACCTCAAAAACACTCTCCCGATACCCCGCCTTCCTCAACGTCACCTTATACACATCCTTCGCGTCCAACGTCGTAATCAACCGCGGCGTCACCCCATGCGAAACCCCATCAATCAAAATCGCGCACCCCTCCGGCTCGCTCTTAATAAGTAGCAACCCCTTCTCCGGCTCCATAACCGCATTCAATTGCATCGGCAATCCTTCCTTCACCTCAATGTACCGATCCCTCTCCACATAACCCGCTAGCCGACACTTCACATGATGCTTCCCCGGCCGCAAATCAAACATCGTCAGCGGCGTCACACCTCGATCCTGCCCGTCCACCACAACAGCAACACCCGCCGGCTGACTCGTCAAATCAACCCGCACCCCCTGCACCTCGCCACGCGCGGCAAAAATCCCTGCCACCACAATCGCCATCACAAAAATAATCTTCTTCATTATTTCGCTCCTTTCTTCCCAAGACGCTTCTCAACGTCAACCAATTTTGCCGCGGCCTCCCGATACCGCTCATCTTCGCGGTTCGGAATAATCTCACACAAAATCGCCAACTCCTCCTTCGCGGCTATCCAATCCTTCATGTTAATCGCCTTGTCCACCTTGAACCGCTGCTCCTCATACCGCGCCGTCAACTCCTTCTCTGCCATCTCCAACGCCGACTTATAGATCCCATACACATTCGGCTTCGGATCCACCGTCTCCAAATAAAACAACGCTTCCTTGTACGCCACAATCGACGCCGCCAAATTCCCAAATTCAACCTCCCGATCTTCCCACTTCATCCGACCCGTCTCCGCACTCTTCTCCGCAAGCTCCACCAACTTCTCCCGCGAATATTGAATCGCCCAAATCCCCAACTCATTCTTCGAAAACGCCTCCAACTTCTCACGCAAACGCTTGAACACCTCCGGCTCCTGCGTGTTAATAATCTTCACAACCTTCACACGCGTCGTATACACAACACGCAATTCCCAACTCGTCAATTCCCCAGCATCCATCGCCGCACCCGTATACACTCGATCCAACGTCCGCACCTCCGGATCCACCAATATCTCCACAAGCCGCGCCTTCGCCTTCTCACTCAATGTGCAACTCTTCACAATGTGCCGATCCTCATTCGGAACATCATCAATCATCACCTTCAACGTCCCATCCGCCTGATACACCATGTAGTACCGAAAAATCGAATCACGATCCGCCTCAACCTTCTCATAGCGCATCTCCAAAACATCCTCCGTCTTCTCCTCAATCGGCGCAATCTTCTTCTCCTCTCCCTTCTCCCCCAACAAAATCACACCAATCGCCGCAATCAAAAGCGCCACCGTAAATCCCCACAAAATGTTCATCATCATCGGCCGCTTCTTCTCTCCTCCAACCGACAAATCCCCCGCGGCACCCTTCACATCCCCTTTCGCTCCCTTCCCAAATCCCAAATCAACCGCCTCCGCACGCGGCACCTTCTTCACTACCGCGGCACCTTCTTCCACCACCACAATCTCCGTCTCCCCAACGTCAATCACATCCCCAGCCTTCAACCTAATACTCTTCGCACCAATCGATTCCCCATTCACATACGTCCCATTCGCACTCGCCAAATCCGTCACGCGAATGCTCCCATCCGCCTCACTCTCAAATAAACAATGATTCCGCGACAATTCCTCATCCGGTATCGATATGTCATTCGACGACGAACGCCCCAATCGTACCCCGCCCGCACGCATCTGATAACGCTTCCCCTTCAGAAGCCCCTTCTCAATCACTAACTCAAGCTTTTTCATTACATCAGCCCTTTCATTGCATTCATCAAAACTGGCCCCAGCAAAATAATAAATACCGCCGGGAATATACAAAGCATCAATGGACCAAGCATCTTCGTCGGCGCCTCATTCGCCAACTTCTCCGCCCGATCAAACCGCCGCGACCTCATCTGCTCACTCTGTATCCTCAAAATCGAACCAATCGATACCCCCAACTCATCCGCCTGTATCAAGGCCATCGCAACCGCCCTCAAATCACCCTGCTTCACTCTCTCCGCCATGTTCCTCAACGCCTCCTTCCGCGACAACCCAACCTGTATCTCCTTCGTCATCCGCAGCAACTCCTCATTCAGCGCATCCATCTTCCGCTCCGCACAATTCCGCTGCAACGCAGAAATAAAATCCATCCCCGCTTCCACACTCAACGTCAAAATATCCAGCACAAACGGCAACGCCTTCAGTATCGCCAAATGCCGCTTCTTCAATTCCCCCCTCAACCACATCGACGGCTGAATCACAAAAATCAAAATCCCCATCACACACAAAAATCCACGCCCAGATGTAAACACCGAATCCGGCAAAATCACACCCAACAAAAAAATCATCAAAACCCAAACCGCACCCAATACCACCGGCGAAATCAATTCAAGCGCCACAAATTCTTTCCCGGAAAGTAACCCCTCAAATCCTGCCGCCACCAACACCTCTTCCTTCTTCGCTATCCGCTTCTCAAAACTCGGCTTCAATAAAACCTTATCCAGATTCGAAACAAATGGCAACAACAACCGAAAAATAAGAGGTATAGCACGTTCCTGACGCCGACCATCCGCAAGCGTCACATACGTGACCTCACTTGCAACCGTCGTCACATACCAGGCCAAAAGCGCGGCAAATACCGCCCAAGCCCCAATGAGAACATAGGCTCCCAAAATCATGCCTCATATTATACCATATTTCCGACCAAATTACCACCCAAAATTCAACCCATCTTCAAAATCCTCAACCAAGCAATTTCCCACCATCCCCGCACAAGCAACGCGGTGGCACACCGTCTAACCACTGTCCCTGGCTTGATATCATCATCCGCCACTAAGTTTGTCTAACCAACGCGGGGGCGCGGGGGCCGCAGGTCCCCGTTGTCATTGTTTCCCTACTGGGCGGCAATTTTCGCTCAATTGTCAAAGATCAAAATAACCCGCGGCGGTTTCGCAATCAATGCGGCTCAATTTTGCCGCGGGGAGGGTTTGTCGCCGAGCCCTCAAACGAATCTAT
>CAVGIZ010000016.1:0-18961 GCA_963629255.1 Anaerovoracaceae bacterium | reverse complement strand
ATAGTTCCAATAGTAGATAGAAAGTTGATGAAATTTATGGTACAATATGTGCGTAGTTTGAAAAGGCTTTGGTTGTCTGCTTCAAATGAGGTAGATAATCGAAACGTGGCGGAGGACAAGGTCCCTGTGTTTTTTGCCGCGAAATAAATAGTGGGACATAGAAAGAAGTAGGTACAGTAATGAACAAAATGAAGTTTGGTGCGGCGGTAGCCCTTGCGGGGGCACTGGTTGGTTGTGCTACGGTTGATCCTTTGTCGGTCCCGCAGACAGAACGTGACTTGAAAGAATACAAGGCAGAGGTGGCTCGCCCAATTCCGACTGAGCGCTATAAGATTGCGATTATTTCGAAGGCCATTCCGCATGCGTCTGATAAGTTCTTTGATTCGTTCGTTGCGGGTGAGATGGAAAGTGCTTTGGCAAATAATTTCTCGAATCTTGGTTGGTTTGATACGGTTGATCGCAAGAATGGTGTTGCCCTTGCAGGTGAGTCGATGCTTGTGGATGGCAAGGCGGTTGATGCGACGTCCATTCCTGGTGCGCAGTATGTGCTTATTGCCGAATCGCAGGTGAGCTATGTTGCTAAGCAAGGTTGGAAGCGCACGGCAATTGCTATGAAGGCGCGTGGTGCTGAGATTGTTTCGGATTTGCGTCTTATTGACCTGAGCACGAAAGAACCGATCCTTGTTAAGAAGGTTCGTTCGGTTGTTACGGATGTTGAGAAGGGCAATGTCAAGAAGGCCATCACGCAGGCTGCGAATTTGAATGCGAAGAAGTTGGCTCGCATTATTGCGTCGCGTTTTCTCCCGGAAGTGAAGGTTCTTCAGACGCGTGGGGACGGTCAGTATGCGCAGGTTTCGATGGGCAAGAACTATCAGGCAACGCCTGCGGTCAAGGCGTGGGGCTGGTGGCCCTACAAGTATCTGCCGCTTTGCTACGTGAAGCAGACGGTGGTGCCTGCAGCGAAGGTTGACTTCTTCACGCTTGAGAAGGATGGTGAGAAGTTCGATCAGAGCGTTTTTGCGCATGGCGATGTGATTCTTTCTGATGGCAAGAAGGCCTGGGTTGAAGTTGAAAACTACAAGAACGCGGGTGTGTTTAAGGGGCATAGCGCAAAGGTTTCGGAAGAGATCGATGACGGTGATGCCGAACTTGAATAATTGAATGATGCACTCTGCCTTCCCAGCCTGAGTTATGGGCTGGGAAGACGGAGGCAATAATGAGGAGTGAGATGATTATGAAGAAGTGTTTGTTTGTGATTGTTTTGGCGTTGATTGGTTCTGTATTGTTGGCAGCTCCGCGCCAGAAGGCTGTAGTTTATGTGGATCATTTCATTCCTGTTAAAGGGGAGAATTGTGTAATAAAGGATTCTGATGTTCAGGTTCTTCAGGATCGAATTATTGGGAATGTGGTGTCCTCTCGAAAGTATGAAGTTGTGGAGCGGGAGAATCTTGAAAAGGTTCAGAAGGAATTGAAGCTTGTTGATGCGGGGATGACAGAAGGCAATGCCCCAGACTCAAATCAGTTGAAGGCAGCGGGATATATTATTTATGGTAAGGTGATTCAATTTCGGAACTATGCTAATCAGGCTACGGTTGGTGATGTAACTGTGACCATGCTGAAGGGGACAGTTGAATTGCAGATTCGGATTGTGAATATTGCGACATCGCGGCAGTTGGCGGCAAAGACGATTAAGAAGGAGATTTCTAAGCGTCAATCGAATGCGATTGCTTCATCGCAGGATCTTGCGCTTGAGGTGATGACAGAGGCTTTGGATCTCGCGGCGAAAGATGTTGTTCTTAAGTTGAATGAGATTGCGTTTCCCACCTATATTACAGATGCGGATGGGAAGTATGTGACGGCGAACATTTCTGCTGAACAGGTTGCTGTTGGTGAAATTTGGAAGATTTGGCGTCGGCGTGGTAAGAAGTTTGACCCAGAGACAAACGAGCAGGATGGTTATCGTGAAAAGGAAATGGGGCTTGCACGTGTGAAGTACCCGGGTCCGAAGGAGACAAAGTTTGAACTCCTTGATAAGGAGTTGGCGAAAGAAATTGAGGACTATATTGATGCGATGGATGGTCGAATCAATTTGGATAAGGCGTTGATTCTTCGTAAGGTTGATGGTGAGGAAGCTACACAACAAAAGAGTACCAAGCCGAAGCAAAATCTTCGAGATATGTTTTGATTAAAGGTAAAAGCGCAGGAGGAATATCATGAGTCGTTTGCAGGTTCTCATTTGTGCATTTGGGTTGCTGGTGCCAGCATTGCTTTGGGCAGAGGTACCTGCCGAAGTTGTGCAGCTGACTGCGGAAATGCGGGAGACGGGGGCTCTCTGCCGTGGTGGAGTTTCGAAGGATTTAGGCTTTTTTATCGTTGGTATTGGGCATTCGCGCTATCGGGAGGACGATCGTGATTATTCACGCGAAATCGCTGAAATAAATGCGAAGAAAGAAGTGTCATCTGTTCTGGGACAGTCGTTCAAGGCAAAAGACGTGGCTCATATGGAGTTGTCTTGTGACAGCGAGGGGAAGGAACAGGCGAAGGCCTTCTTTATGTCGCACAGCGAAACAGAGATTTCGCAAATGATGAAGGGCTGGCAGATTATTTCATCTGGGAAGAATGCCAATGGGGAGATGGAGGTTGTTGGTTTTATTTCAACGAAGATGGAGGATAAGGCGGATGCCCTTGCCGCGGCACAATTGGCCTGGGGAGACAAGGGTGTGGTCGCGGCAGTTGGATTGGATACGGATCGTGCAATTGCCGAAAAGAACGCATTGAGAAGCGCCGTTGAGCAAGTGGCAGGCACACTTGTTGTTGGGAAAGTTTCGGTGACGGAGAAGGAGGAACTCCACAAGCGCCTTGCGACAACGGCGGGTGCTCTTGTGGAAGAGTATCGCGTGACAAAGGAGACGAAGATTGAAAGTGAGTATCGCATTGAGGTTTTGGCGCGCGTTTCCAAGAAAAAGCTTTATGAGAGTTATCGTTCCTACTTCAAGTCGCTTGGCGATCCGGCTTTTTGTCTTGTGGCGACAGATAAGGCATTGATTGGCGAGTTTAATCAGTTCTTTGAAGATAAGGGATTGAGGATTGTTGCAAAGCCTGAGGATGCGCAGTATTTGATTTGTTTGGATGGTCAGTTTCGTGATCGTCCGACGCCAGGAAATGCATCAAGTGAGGGGACGATGTTGAATTTGACGATCACGGTTCGTTCTGTGGATGGTTCGCGTATTTTGTTGACGATGACGGAAAAGCAGGCGAAGGATAGCGAGGTTTTGTCTGCTGAACAGCGCCGCGGAGAGGTGAGTCGTCGTATTTTTGTGAAACTTGAAAAACGTCTTCACCAAGCAATTCAGAATATGGTGGTGCGAATGTTGGATGACGCCGAATAAGAATTCGATTAGATTTTAGGAGATTTTACTCTAAACTGAATAGGAGAAAAAGACAATGAAGAAACTTATGATTATGCTGGCCGCGACGGCCACGACCGCGGCGCTTTGCGCCCAGGAAGCTGGGACTTCGGCCCCGGCAGCGACACCCGCCCCTGCGGCGGCAGAACAGGCTCCCGCGCCTACGACGTTGGTTGTTGCGGCGCAGGCGGCGGATGACGGTGGTTCTCAGATTATTGCCATCGCAGAAGAGAAGTCGGCTGCGATTGCCGCGCTTCCGAACGAACCGTCTGTGTCTGCTTTGGAAAAGGTTAGCACTGACCTTGCGGAACTTGGATTTACCGAAGGATATGACGAGGAGAAGAAGGCTATTATCCAGACGGCGCAGGCTGACATAGAAATCGCCGATCCCGCGAAGGACCCAGCGTTCATGACGAAGCGCGAGCAAATTGGCAATTTCGCGCTTCTTCAAGCGAAAGCGGAAGTCATTCGCGCAATCAATTCTCAGTTTAGTGCGATGGATCGTGCCTTGACGCAGTTTGATGAATCGGTCGAGTCTGGGCGCGAGGCATTCAATGCTGCCCGTGATGCCGTTAATGCGAAAAAGGAAGAACTTGTTCAGGCAATGGCACAGTTGAATGCACAAGATGCACAGGTTGTTTCAGAGGTGACTTTGAACGATCGGTTTGGGGCGTTTATTGATGCAGTTATAAAGAAGGTTGATGAGTCTTATGATGCCAAGGCGATAGCTGCGGCCAAGAATATTGATGCTGCAACTGCGAAAGCTGAAACTGATGCGTTGAAGGCAAAAGTTGCTGAATTAGCAACCGAGTATAAGAAGTTGGAAGCGGAAGTTGCGAAACTTCCGCAGGAGCCATCGTTGGAGACCGAGACCACGGCGAGCCTTCTGTCGAAGATGCCATTGCTGGGGGCATCTGTTCTGACGCAGGCTGAGTCGTGGGATCCTGAGACTAAGCAGTATTGTGTGGCAGTGGCCATTGTGTGGTCGCCCAAGCTTCAGGAACGGGCCTTCAAGATGGGCACGGGAGATTTCTCTACCCTTTCGAAGCCAGGAAAGTTCACGAAGCTTGAGTGGGTTAAGGCGCAAGATTGGAGCTCGATGATTGGTACGCGGCAGTTCACGGACAATAAGGGCCACAAGTATTTCGTTGGTATCGGCGCGGTCGATCCAGGCCTTGGCGTCCAGGCGAATGCGAAGCGTATGATTGCGGAGACGTTGGCCCGCAAGAACGTGGCCATGTCGCTGATTGGCGATCTCGAGGCGAATCGCGAGATGAAGCAGAATCTCAAGGTCTTCGCCGACAATTCAACGGTGACGCAGCAGAAGATTGTTGATGCGATTTCATCGAAGGTTGATCTTCAGTTGAAGGGATGCCTCTCGTTGGCGAAGAAGGAAGTCAAGCATCCAATCACGGGCAAGAAGATTTATGTGTGTGCATACTACATTGATCCTTCGCTAGCAAAGGATGCGAACCAGGCGTTGAAGGATGCTTTTGCGAAGGCTGGTCTTGTGGCTCGTGCAACGACGCGTGAACGCGGTTTTGTTGAAGGCGCCCAGGCGACATATGAGGCCACGAAGAACAACGCGGCGGATCGTCAGGCTGGAGTGGCTGCGGGTGCGGCGGCAGTTCGTTCGGCGGCGGCGGAGAGCCAGAAGAAGACAACTGTGACTGTGAAGAAGACTCAGACCACGACGGTTACCACGCAGAAGGCGGCCGTGCAGAAGGAGGAGGCTCCTGCGAAGAGCACGGGCGGCACTTTCTCGGGCGGTACGATTGATACGGACTTCTAATTAGAGGTGAATCATGAATAAGTTGAAGGGCGCGATTTTGGGTGTACTCACTTTGAGTGGCGCGGCGCTTTTTGCTGCGGATCCGTTGTCGCGCCTCTCAACTTATCAGCGTGAAATCAAGGGGCGCACGAACGGCGTCTATGAGATTGATGGGAGTTTGTATATTCATGTGCAAGCTCCTATCAATTTGCGTGATGGCTTGTCGCGGCAGAAAATGCGCGCCATTATTATGGCAAATGACTTGCTTCGAAATTGGGCGTTGGAAGTCACGAAGGATGATCGGGCGCAGAAGGTTACAATTTCTAAGGGACTTGGATGTGCAATGTCGGTGCTTGACGCGACCGTGCCGACGTGGAGGAATTTGGGTTGGAAGATTGATTTCAAAGGGCAAGAGCATACAGGACAAGATGGGAAGCAGTTTTGGTTTGTCCAAATTGCAAATAAGGATGATTTATTGAAAGCGATTCCAGCGTCATTTAGGGAACCGTTGCCGCGCAAGGAACTTGTTTGTGAGACGTTGCGTACTGTGTTGCCGAAGTTTGTGAATGGTGCGGTGAAGACGAATGTGTATCAGAAGTGTCAGGCAATTGACATTTTGACAGATGGCGATTTTGATTCCGCGGCAAAGGTTGAGTTTGAGAATGTTCGCGCGCGAGTTGAAAAATATCTCGAGTCATCGTCGCTTGCTGAAGAGATGCGCCAGGCCGCGAAGCGCATTTGTGCGGTTGAAGCGAAGAGGGAATTGATTAAGGATCAGGGGAATTTGAGTGTCGTAACAAATATCGTGAAGACAACGTTGACGAATCAATTTAATGTGGTGAAGGTTTCAACGAATTGCTTTGCGCGTGCACAGACGAAGGATGAATTTGTGTCACGTGGGTTGGCGACCGGAGGTGTTTTGTCTGTCGCAGAGGTTGATAAAATTTCAGAAGAAGTTATTGTTCAGGAGGTCGTTTCGATTACGACAAAAAAGACAATCGCCTATCGTCAGCATGAGACGTCAGTTTGTGGAAAGGCATTGTTTGAGGAGATTTTCTTGTCTGGCGGTACCGCGGCAAATGTGGTGAAACCCCGCACGGCTCGTGGTGCATCGGCGGTGAAGGCGTATTTCTCTGGGCAGTCTGATAATGCGACACGCGAGAAGCTGCTTCGTGATGCACTAGCTGAAAACCCAGGCGATTGTGAGTTGTGGAACTTGTATGGACGGTGTCGTTTGATGCAGAATGATCTCATCGGTGCGCTGATTTGTTTTCGTGCGGCCATTCGTCTTGATGCGTCGAATCAATATGTCTTGACAAACCTAGCGATTGTCTACGACCAGTTGAAGTGTCCGACCTTAGCTGGTGGTATGTCCGTTCTTGCTTATGGGCTTTCAACAGATGCTTGGTGTAGGGGAAAAGCGTTGGAAGTATTAAATCTTGATAACCAAAAAAAAGGAAACTAAAGGATATGAAACTAAAAAATATTGAAAAGATATGTGCAAGTGCAGTGATGATATTTGCATTTGCATTATTGGTAGGATGTGTCGGCTCAAAAGTTGTTTGGGTTCAAAAGGAATCTGTTGCCGAAGGCGAGGTGGGCGGAAATTATGTGTTTGTTTCAGCAGATGCGAGAGTTTTGCCATTCAACGCGAAGAAGGTTAGTGAAGAACTTGCGAAATCGGTCAAGGATACAGGCGAGGTGGCATTGCCCATTCGGGTTTCCGTTGAAGACCATGGAAAACGGGATGACAATGGAGTGTTGGCTTCCATTAACAATGTGTTCTCTATCTGCACATTAGGCATTTGGCCTTATGTTCAATCGTACGAACAAACGGTTGATTTTAAGGTTACATCACCGACAGATGAAAAAGAACAGAAGATAGTGTTTGGTGGACGTGAATGGAATTCGTTTATTCTTCCTATTGCGGTCTTTCCATGCCCTGGTTGGGGCGATTGGCGTGGTCGGTCATCAGACGATACGGATCGGGATTTTTGTAAGGATTATGAGGCTAAGGCGGTTGCCGATTTGTTGTCAAAGGATTTTTATGCGGAGTCGTCCAAAAAATATAATACGGCTCTTTGTCAGATCTCAAAGTCCGTTGAGAATAGCCCACGTACTGATTTGAATGAGGATATGCGTCCTATTTTTCTTGTTGATCCAAAGGATGTACATGTACGTTGTGAGGGCGAGGGCGCTGTCATTAACGTTGAAGGCATAATGGATTTGATGGAAGATTGCCTGAAGGATACTGATCTTTGCCGTGTCGTGACAAAGAAATCGGTTGAGCGGAGTCTGAAGGAACAGGCGCTATTTGCGGCATTGACAGGAGAAGGGGACGGGGTCGCTCAAATTGCTGCTCCAGCATATCGTGTTGAATTGTCGATTGAACGATATAAATTCAAGGATGAGACAAAACTGGTTTCCCAGACTAGGAAACATACTTTTAAGAAGAAATCGGTTTGAATGCTGCGGTACAAACGGTTGCTGCTGATGTGCAGATTGTTATTAAGGTTGTGGATTTGAAAACGGGATTGCTCTGTCTGTCGGAGAATCTGCACGGAGAGTGTTCGGACAAGAAGATTGCGCAGACTTTTTCGAGTCGTAAGGGAGACGAAAGCGATGGCGGAAAAATGCTGAGTACCAGCGAGAAGTATCTGCATGCGGCAGTTGGACAGATTATGGAGAAATTCGCCAATAGCGTCAAGAAAATGCAAAAGTTTTCAATTGTTTCTTGCACGAAGGATGGTGTATTGACAATTGATGGCACGGATCGTGTGTTTAGCGTAGGCGAGCATGTGTCGCTTTTGAAACTGGGGGATGCTAGAGTGTCGCAGCGGACTGGTCGTACGACCCAGAGTGAGACATGCGTGGCGAAGGCCGTGGTCATTAACACAAGCTCTTCTGGTACAGACCTACGCATTGAGACCATCCTTGACCCTAATATAACGGGTGACGTTATCGTCCGAAAGTAAATGATATGGGCGAAAATGGCCAATATTTGGTAGATGGTGATATGGGGTATTAGTATATGATATTTTGCCGCGCATAGCGAAATGCGCGGCAAAATCTTAAGAGATAAATTATGAATAGGGTGAGACGAATTTTGTTGGGTGTGTGTGTTGTTGGTTTGAGTGGGCTTTTGGGTTGTTCTCAAAAGAAAGTAGCAATAGAAGATACTGAAATGTGGCTTTCTGGTGGGGAGTCAAGATTGCAGAATCTTACATCTGGATGTGATGAACGCGGCAATTTTTCGTTGGCGGAATCTGCGTTGAATAAGGATTTATCTCTTGATCAATTGCGCATTGTTGCTTTGGCGCAATGCCTTGCTGAGGTTTCAGATTATTGTAAGAGAGAAACGGATAGCTCCGATTCTGAAGAGTCTGACCCTGTGCGCGTCTCTGAAGTCAAAATAGCTTCGCAATTCAAGGCTTGTGGAATAGGTGTTGAGCACAAGAGAACTCTTATTCGGGTTGAAACGACTATTCAAGGAGAAAGCTCTGAAAAGTCTGTGCATGAGGTTGATTCATCAATTTCAGATAAAATCAAGATTACCTATAAAGATGAGAATCTTATCGTCGTGAGTTCTTCGTTTTCAGAATCTGATTCTGCTAATGATGCTGATGATGACTATCATGTTTATGTAAAAGAGGGGCTGACGTTTCAGAAGTTTCTTGATTTGTTGAAGGATAATGGATTGCCCGTGAAGATTCTCGCGGAAAGGTTGGAGATTCGGGGGAAGGTTACAGAGGGGACGGCTGAGCTGTTGAAGGATGATTCGGTGGCTGTTGAGAAGAAGGCTGAAAAAGTTCTTTTGGAAAAGGATGCAGAGGTTAATCTTGCATGCTACGCGATTATTGATGGTTCGAAGTTGAAGTTGAAGCAGAAGGACGGGAAATAAGTTCTGAAGGGGGTTGAAATGATGAAGAAGTTTGGCTTGATTTGTTTAATGATTCTTGGATGTGTGATGGCGGGGTGTGATACGGATGTGATTAAGAATCCACCTTTGGCGATTACGTTTCGTTTAGGAATATTGAGTCGGTCCGTGATGCAGGTGAATAACTTGTCGACGGATGAGGGGATTGAAGTGTATGTGTATGTTGCAAGTGCAGAGAATTCTGTGCGGAGCGGGAATGTGGTTATTCCTGCAAATGGGAAGAAAGAATTTGGTGCATTGGAACTCGGGAAATGGGATTTCAAGCCGGGCGATCAGGGTTTTGTGTGTCCGATGAAATACGCGAGGAAGTTATTCTTCCGAGTTTTGCAGGATGGTAGTTTTCAGAGATGGTTTGGGTATAATGACATTCCGGAAGTGAATGTTGCCGCGCAAGTTTTTGAGAAGAAGATGACAGATATGAAAGCGGATGGTATGCGGCTTTATGTTGCTATTACCAACGCGAACGCGGCATATGTGGCGTCTGGGCGCGGCACTTTATGGCCGAAGCCGCAAGGGACTTTCAAGGAGCGTGCCAAAGAAAAATTCAATGATTTGAAGGCTAAGGTCGCAAGTAAATTGGGTAAGGGTGATGGCGATGTGACCGCTCGTGAAAAGAAATTCAAGACGGCGGGTGAGTATTGGGAGTACCTCTTTGATGTTGACAAGATGGGTACGGATAAGTATTCGCCTGTGTTGGGAGATTTGCCGCTTTCGGTCGTTTCTGATGCGACGGACAAGAAGAAGGATGGCATTTCTGCTGAAGCCGTGCGTTGGAGCATTTTGGCAAATTATTCGGATGATCTTGCGGATCGCATTCCAGTTTTGATTAGTGCGAATTTCCCTTGTGAGAAATTGCGTTCATTTTGGGATGGTCAGGAGTGCGCCTCTGAGAAGATTGCGTTGGCTCCTTCTGGTGTGACAAAGGGTCATGCGTTTATTGTTGTTTATAAGAATGGTGAGGCGGAGATATTCTCGGCCCTGGAGGCGACGTTGGCAGACATTTATTCCGCGGCATTTAATACTTGTACAAATGGTTACAATCGTCCGATTCAATATCTGACTCCGGCGGGAGTTGTGGATGCGGTTGGTGCCATAAAATAAGCATTTGCAACGAGGATTGAGATTATGCTTGAGTATCTTGACATTGCGACACGGACGACGGCGCGGCAGATTTTCTTTGGTTTCGGCATAATTTTTTTGATTGCCTTGTTGCTGAATGCGATTGGTCGGTGTTTGCGGAATAGTCTTTCGTCGAAGCTGGGTTCCTTTTATGATTATCTTGTTTTGCCAGGATGCATTTGCCATGAGTTGGGGCGTACGTTTGGTTGTTGGCTTTCGGGAACGCGTGTGGATAAGTTTGAAATTTTCAATCTGAGGACGGATGATTGTGAGCGTATTCCAATCGCCGTCAATGCGAACAAAAGGTTTGCATTTCTGAAGCGCTTCCTCATTCTGACAAGTCCTGTTTGGCTAGGGTCCATCATTGTTTGCGTGATGACGACGCTGGCCGCGGGGACGGAGATTTTGCCGTCCTATGCGCAGTGCTTTGAGGGCGAGGCAGATGTCGGTTTAGTATCTTATTTGACGACGCTGGTGACGCAAGGTTTTGCGATGCTGGCCAGTCTCTTTTTCGTTTGGCATTGGTCGTCACCATTTTGCCTTTTGGCGTTCTATCTTTTGTTCTGTGTGGCTTCGCAGATTACGATTAGTGGCAAGGCTATGCTACTCATTTGGCAATCGGTGCTTGCTGTATTCGTGTTTTTATTTGTACTCAATTTGATTCCTGGCGTCAACACGGCTCTGGCATGGATTGGCGATAAAATTATGCCAGCCGTTTTTATGCTTCATGTCACGCTCCTCTTCGTTGTTGTTCTTGACCTCATCTTTTTGATTCTCGCTCGTCTCATTTTTGGGAAAGGGCGAAATTCGCCGCGCTCTTCGCAAGGTGGACATTCTAACGCGCATATCCTTGTTCGTGCAGGATGAAGGAATTATTGCCCTGTAGAAACATAAAGTAGAGAAATAAACAATTTCGCGGCAGATTTTCATCAGAAGTACTGCGCGGGAGGGGTTGAGATTAAAAAAGGGGGTTTTCGGGGGGTAAAAAACCCCCTTTTTTGGGGGTCGAAAAGGGGGTTTTTGGGGGTACGAAAAGGGGGTTTTTTAAGGAAGGGGGGTCGCGCGGCAGATTTACGCGCGTAACGCGGCTAGATTACGCGCGTAACGCGGCTAGATTACGGGGAGATTGCGCGGCAGTTTTGAGACAGGGGCGCGGCGAAAATTTTATCGGGATGTGGCGAAATTTTTATCGGGACTTGAAGAATTTTTTGTCGGGGCGCGGCGAAAATTTTATCGGGGCGAAAAGGGGGTGTTGAGGGGGATTGAAAAGTGCCGCGGAATATGGTATAATATAGGGCGTTTGATTGAACCAAAGAAGAGGTCTCGAAGAGAATGAGCAAAATTAGGAAAAGTGCCGCGGTGGCGGCGGTTTTGGTGTGTGTGGGCGCGGCGCAGGCGGCGGTCACGAACAAGGTTGTATTGGCGCCGAATGCGGTGCCGATTCGCGATGCGAGTTTGGCGTCGGCCTTTCCGATTATGGGCGTGGCGGGGAGCTTGGTGGGCGAAGGGGAAGATGCGAAGACGTTTTTTGAGACGAAGCGGGAGGAAACTGCCGCGGTGTGGCGGCGTGCGGGGATTCGGCTTGTGCGGCAATGGGATGCTGTTTCGCAATGGCAGACGGGCGCGGGTTGTGGGCGTTCGTGGCGCGGCAATAAGCCAGGCTACACGTATGAAGAGTATCGCACCGATATGAAAAATGTCTTTTCCTTTTATAAGGAGTATGGCATCAAGGTCGTGTTGACGCTCGAGAATTATTCGGTGTATACGGATCCTTATACGGGTGCGCGGACGAATGATTTGAAGATTGTGACGAAGACGATTTGCGATTATTTGAAGTGGATTATTGATAATGGATTCAAGGATGTGGTCGCGGGATTTGAATTGGGGAATGAGCCGTATTGGAATGCGTATGGCGAGGGGAAGGTTTCGAGCGAGGAATATGCCGCGCGGTGGACGGCGATTGTTTTGGAGATGGTGAAGGTGTGGCCCAAGGCGCCGATTGGAATCGCGATTGCGGAGTATTTTGCGGGGGATCCGGATGTGAAGGCAGTTAGGAATAGGATGCTGTCGGACCAGAAAATAAAGGAGACGGATTACTTTGGCGAGCGGGTGTCGAATCAATGGTCGGCGCGGTACATTGTGGCGATGTCGAATGCGATGGAGTACGTGACGCATGTGATTTATCATAGCTATGGTGGGTGCGTGCCAGAGAGTTGTTCGCCGTGTGGGATTGCGCGGTATCGCATTTTCAACGCAGCATTTCCGGAGCTGAAGGGCAAGAAGATGTGGATCACGGAATGGAGGGAGCGGTCGGATGAAGATAACAGGTCGCACCAGCATTTTCGCGAGACGTTGTTCAAGGCGGGGTATATGTTGGGGATGGTGGCGCAGCCAGATGTGGATGGATTGAATTTGCATCAGATTAGTTCGCTTGCGGGGGTGTTGTATGTGTCGCGGCCGAACAAGAAGGAAGCGGGGCGCGGCAATTTTATGGTGCAGTGGGATTCAAGGAACAATGATCGGCCGGATTATAATTCGATTGGCGAGGGGCGGCTGGAGGTTGGGATTGCGGGGCCTGTGTTTCGGCTGTATAATGAGGCGCTGTTGCGGCATCCGCTGGTGATGGACTTTGGGTCGGATGCATCGTTTTTGAGTGCGGGCAAGACGAACTTTTGGATGGCGAGTTGTTATTATGGCGAGATGCTGGGGCTACGGAATGCGATTCAGAGTGGCAAGGAGCGGCCCGTTTTGAAACAGCGCAATTGTGATATGCTCATCACGATGAATAAGGCGAAGACGTCCATCTCGCTTCTTGCGTGCAACATGAAAGGCGAGAGTGCATTTTATGAAGTGACGTGCGACGGGTACAATTTGTATAGTCCCGACATTCGCGTCTATGAATGCCCGGAGAAGTTTTTGGATGCGAGCGAGCTGCCGGGCGAGGGGCGTTACACGCGGCAGTATGGCTATGAGTTGTATCCCAAGCCGAGTCCATTTATCATTGAAATTCCAGCGAACAGCGTGACGACGGTGACGATTCCAATCGCAAAGAAATAAGGAGCAAGCATGATTCATTTCAATCGACCTTACATGACGGGCAAGGAGACGGAGTACATCCGCCAAGCCGTGATGGATGGGAAAATTTCGGGCAATGGCGAATTCACAAAGAAGTGTCAGAAGTACTTTGAGGACCGCTACCATTTCAAGAAATGTTTGCTGACGACATCGTGCACGGACGCGCTGGAGATGGCGGCGATTTTGACGGGCGTGGGGCCGGGCGATGAGGTAATTGTGCCGTCGTATACATTTGTTTCGTCGGCGCTTGCGTTTGTGCGGCAGGGCGCGAAGATTGTGTTTGCTGATTCGCGTGATGACCAGCCGGACCTCGATGCCGACAAGTTGGAAGCGCTGATTACGCCGCGAACGAAAGTGATTGTACCCGTTCATTATGCGGGTGTCGCGTGTGATATGGATGCGATCATGGATGTCGCCGCGCGGCACAATTTGCTCGTCGTGGAAGATGCCGCGCAAGCGATTGATTCCTTTTATAAGGGGCGTCCGCTCGGCGGGATTGGACACCTTGCGACCTTCTCGTTTCATGAAACGAAGAACATCATTTCGGGCGAAGGCGGCATGCTCGTTGTGAATGATGAACGCTTTATTCGCCGCGCCGAAATCATTTGGGAAAAAGGAACGAACCGCGCTGAATTTTTCCGCGGCGAAGTCAATAAATATGGCTGGGTCGATACGGGCAGTTCATTCTTGCCGACCGAGATTGTCTCCGCCTTTTTGTGGGCGCAGCTTGAGCACCTCGATGAAATTCAGGCCGAGCGCAAGCGCCTGTGGAATGAGTACTTGAATGCGTTCACGCCCTTGCAAGACAAGGTGAAACTCCCGTTCATCCCCGATTACGCGACGAACAATGCGCACATGTTTTATTTGCTCTTCCCGGACCTCGCCAAGCGCACAGACTTTATTGCGCGCATGAAGGCCGCGGACATCTTGACTGTCTTCCATTATTTGCCGCTCCATTCGTCGGAGTTCTATCGCGCCAATCATGATGGCCGCGCGCTCCCGAATTGTGATCGTTATTCCGATACGCTCGTGCGCCTTCCGCTTTATTGTGGCCTCGCGCCCGACCAAGCCAAAGTCATTTCTGCCGCGAAGGAGATCCTCGCATGAGGGATGTCGCATTCACGTGTGATGACAATGGCGCGAAGTTCTTGCGCGTCAGCGTCTATTCGCTCCTTTCGCATTACCGCGGCAGTGAGCCCATCCGCATCAATATCCTCGAAGGCTACGGCGGCCACAGCGCAGAAAATCGCCGCGCCCTCGAAGAGCTCATCGCGAAATTTCCTGGCACTGTCGTTCGTTATGTGAACGTTGAAAAAGCGGTCGAGCCTTACGCCGACCTCATCATGAATCGCGCCGATTCGCGTTGGAACATCTTTACGTGGACGCCTATTTTCGGGCCCGACCTCCTTCCCGATGTGACAGGCAACTTGATTCATTTTGATATCGACCTCCTCTTCAATGCGGACGTCTCGTCGCTCTTTGAAATGGACCTCGGCGACAAACTTTTTGCCGTTGCTTACGAGTATCATTACGCACCCGGCTCGCGGCACAATGCGGTCTGGGACAGTGGAATTTTGCCGCCCTCGGTGGATCGTTATTTCAACACGGGCGTCGTCGTTTTCAACACGCAAAAATGCCGCGCCGAACAAACCGCCAAGCAAATCCTGGACTGGTATCGCGCGCATTATGACATCGCCGACCGCATCGAACAAGACGCTTACAACGCGCTCTTCCACGATCGCATCGTCGTTCTTCCCATCAAGTGGAACTTGCACGATCGCCAGTTGAAGTACTTTGCCCGCGGCGATTTGTCTGCGAAGTATTGGTTTGGAAATCCGCCGCGTGAATGTCTCGAAGCAGCGCTCAATCCGCGCATTTTGCATTTCTGGGGACCAAAGAAGCCATGGAAAGTTTCGCATCGTCCCTACCGCAAACTCTATCACGCCGCGATGCGTGCGGTCGGTCTCACACCCCCGAAAGAACCTCTTCTCGCGCCTTGGTACAACCTCACCAATGCGCTTGATAAAAGGCGTATCACACGCCGTCTCAAAAAACTTTCTCTCACAAAATAAGGAGCAAATAAAATGGCAGAATTGATTGTTGCATTGGATGTCCAAACCCGCGCAGAAGCGGTCGAACGTGTCAAATCGATTGGCGACGCGGTCAACTTCTACAAGATTGGCCTCGAACTTTTCACCGCGGAAGGCCCCGATGTTGTGCGCGCCGTCAAGGACCTCGGCAAGAAAGTTTTCCTCGATCTCAAATTCCACGACATCCCGCGCACGGTTGAACGCGCGGTCCGCTCGGGTGGCAAGCTCGGCGTCGACCTCATGACGATTCATTCCGTTGGCGCAAGTGCCATGATTCGTGCCGCGGCAGATGCCGCCGCTGAGTTTGGTCCCAACGGACCGAAGATTCTTGCCGTCACCGTTCTCACTTCGCTTGATGCGAAAGACCTCACGGACGTTGGCATCATCAATCGCACGCCCGCGGAGCAAGTCCAAGCGATGGCCAAGTTCGCGGTCGCCCACGGTGCGCACGGCCTCGTCTGCTCGCCAAAGGAAGTGGGCGCGCTCTCCGCGGCACTTCCCAAAGGCACTCTCTTCATTACGCCTGGCGTGCGCCCAGTAGGCTCAGCCGTCGGCGATCAAAAGCGCGTCGCGACTCCCGCCGAAGCCGTCCGTGATGGTGCCACCCACCTCGTCGTGGGCCGCCCCATTTTGGCCGCGGAAAATCCACCGCTCGCAGCCGCCGCGATTCTCAAAGAAATGCAAGAGGCCTAACATGCGCTTCACCCACCTCCGCGGCACTTTTGCCGCGGTTTGTCTTGCGTTGTCTCTTTCGTCATTTGCGAGCGCGCCCACGAATGGCGTCCTCCTCCTCACCTTCGATGACCCGAACATTCCGAACTGGGTGAATGCAATTCCGCTCTTCGCCAAATACAACGCGCACGCCTCCTTCTTCCCGTACGGCGAACTCGATGACGCCTCGCTCCAAGGCCTCGCACAACTCAAAGCCGCGGGCCACACCGTCGGCATCCACACCCTTCATCATCGCGACGCCAAAGACATCGACGGCGCGACTTACCTCAAAGAAGAAGTCCAACCGCAACTCGACGCCTACACCAACATTCATCACACTGTCCGCGCCATGGCCTATCCCAACAATCGCCACACACCCGAAATGGACGCCTTCCTCCTCGCGCACACTTCCATTCGCCACTTCCGCACAGGCCACGTCGTCAAATACGATCCACAGGCCAAATATGAAAAGCCCGACCTCGTTGCGACGGATGAAGTTTTCTTTTCTGTAAAAGATTTGCCGCGCCGCCACATCCTTCCTGGCATCGGCATTGGCGAAGCTTATCGCACGGACATCAACGAAATCCTCGCCTGCATCCGCCGCGCCGCCAAGCGCAACGAAGTCCTCGTGACCTTCTCACATAACATCGCGCCCAACGCCCCGTTCATCCACATGAAAACGGAATGGCTCGAAAAAATCCTTTCAACTGCCCACGCCGAAGGCTTGCAAATCCTAGGCTTCGACGAGCTCCCCGAATAATTCCCTTGCGGGAAAGCGAAGAAGAGAAATGCGCCGCGGCAGATTTTGCCGCGGCGCACCGTTTCCAACCTGAAACAAAATCTTACTTTTCGTTCGCGGCCTTCATCGTGAAGATGTCGCGGAACTTCTTCGTGTCGAACTTGGAGGTGCGGTCGTAGTAGTAGACGCCGTTTTGTTCCTGTTCAACATCGGTCAACTGCGTGTAGCAAAAGCCCGTGATGCGCTTGATGTTCGTGATCTCCGTGACCTGTTCTTTGAGGATGGAGAAGAACTCATCTTCGGTCTTGATTTCGTTGCCGTAGCCCCAGGTGTTGTCGGCGTGGCGACGTTCAGGTGGGACCCACGCGAGGCCGCCGAATTCATCGAGCATGTAGGGCTGGCCGTCGTAGACGTGGTAGGGAACATCTTTCCAATGCCGCGTCCAGCTTGCGCCCTGTTCATACATCGACCAAGCTTCGCCTTCAGGCTTATCGAGGACGCGGAGATCTTTGCCGCGGGCGTAGTTGTGAACGGCCCAGATGTCGGTCATCGCATGGAAGTCGCCCGAAGCGGTGTTGACGGGGCGAGTGGGGTCAAGAGCCTTCGTCAATTGATAGACATCGTTCTGGGTGCGCTGATGTTGAAGAGCATCTTGGAAGCTCCACGTCTCATTGAATGGGGTCCAAGCGATGATGGACGGATGGTTCAAATCGCGGTTGACGATTTCGCACCATTCAGGAATGAAGTTGCGGGCGTCCTGGATCTTGTCAGGGTCGCAACCCCAGCTGGACATTTCGCCCCAGGTGAGGTAGCCAAGCTTGTCGGCCCAATAGTGGAAGCGTTCCTCGAAGACCTTCTGGTGGAGGCGCGCGCCATTGAAGCCAGCAGCCATCGAAAGCTCGATATCTTTCTTGAGCGCGGCATCCGAAGGGGCAGTCCAAATGCCGTCCGGATAGAAGCCTTGGTCAAGGACGAAGCGCAAGTAGCGGCGTTCGTTGTTGAGCATGACCCACCCATTTTCGATGGAGACTTTGCGCAAGCCCGCATAGGCTTTGACGGTGTCGAGGACCTTGCCCGCGGCATCTTTCACTTCGTACGTGACGTCGTAAAGGTGCGGGGATTCAGGCGACCAAGTCTTGACGACTTTGAGCGGAACGGCAACGGCGACACCGCTGACGGCGCGAACTTTTGCCGCGCCCGCAAGGGTGCCATCGGCGGCCTTGACCGTCACAGAGAAAGTATTTGCCGCGTCCGAGAGAAAGGCCGGCGTGAAGACGAATTGCTTGGCGTCGAGGTCTGAAACAATGCGGCAGTTTTTCAGGCCTGCGCGGTCTACAGCTTCAAGCCAGACGGTTTGCCAAATGCCCGTTGTGCGCGTGTAGGAGCAGCCAGCGGATTTGTAGTTGACGCACTGTTTGCCGCCTGGCTGGCCTGCACCGCGTGTTTGGTCCTTGACGCGGACAACGAGGTCGTGGGTTGTCCCAGGCTTCACGAACTTGGTGAGGTCAATCGAGAAGGACGCGCTGCCGCCAAAGTGGAAGCCGACCGAGGTGCCATCAATGTAGATTTCACTTTCATAATCGACGCCGCCAAAGTTGAGGAAGACGCGCTTGCCAGCCCACGCGGCAGGAATCGCGAGCTTGCGATGGTACCACATGGCGGGAATGAAGTCCGTATAACCAACGCCAGAAAGTTTGGATTCTGGGCAGAAGGGGACGATGATTTTCTTGGCGAAGCCTTTCGATTTGAAGAGCTCGCGGCCTTCATGTTGGCCAGACTGGCCGAAGTCGAACTCATAGGTCCAGCTATCGCCATTCAAGTTGACCCAGGCCGCGCGTTCAAATTGCGGGCGTGGGTATTCAGGCCGCGGCAATTCTGCCGCGGTCAGGCCCATCGTCAAGAGCGCCGCAGAGAGCGCGGCACTTTTTGCTATCGTCATCGTCGTCATTATTGTTAATCCTTTAATAGGTAAGAAATGATGGGAGTATTATACCATATTTGCGGGGAGTTTGCAAGGAGGAATCTTTGGAATTTATTAATTTTCAGAAACTTTTTCTTTCCACCAACCGCCCCACGAGCGCACCCCAATTTCCCCGTAATCCAGCCGAGTTA
>CAVGIZ010000015.1:0-19377 GCA_963629255.1 Anaerovoracaceae bacterium | reverse complement strand
TTGCTTAAACCATCTAGATACTTTTTTCAAACTATCTAGATACTTTATCTTGCTCGTGGGCTAAACGTACCAAAGAAAGGCTGGAATCGTACTAAAGAAAGTCCGGGGGGCGACCAATTTGAGGGGGAGAGGGGATGGTTTGACTAGGCGGGCGCGGCAGATTTAACTCCGTAGAACGTGTAGAGCGTGTAGAGATGGGGGATTGAAAGTTGGGCGGGAATATGGTATAATATACGGCACTTTTGATAACCGTATAGTAAAAAGGAAAAGACAAATGAAGAAGCTAATGATTGGATTGGTGGGCGCGGCAGTTTTTGCGAGCGCGTTTGCGGCGAATGAGGTCGTGCCATCGGCGGATACGTTGATGGGCAAGGCGTTGCAGCCGTTTGTGGATGATGGTAGCTTGCCGGGTGCGGTGTCCATTTTGATTAATGGGAAGAATCAGCAGGTGGCGTGCATTGGTTGGGCGGATGTGGCGGCGAAACGGCCGATTACGCTTGATTCGCCGTTTATGCAATGTTCGCAGACGAAGGGTTTTTGCGGGGTGACGATTGCGAAGCTTGTTGAGGAAGGCAAGATTAGTTTGGATGATCCGGTGTCGAAGTATTTGCCGGAGTTCAAGACGTTGTGGGTGAAGGCTTCGGAGACGAATGACACGATTACGTTGAAGAAGGCGAAGAACGTGTTGACGGTTCGGATGTGTTTGAATCACACGGGTGGCTTTCCGTTTGAGATTCCGGCGAAGAGCTGGGAGATTCCTGGCGGTGGTTGGTCGGGTGGCATGCCGATTCGGTCTGTGGCGGCGACGGCGGCCTCGCAGCCGATTATGTTTGAGCCTGGTACGCGGCAGAGTTATTCGAATACGGGCATTGACATTGGCGCGGCAGTTGTGCAGGCTGTGACGGGGATGAAGTGGGAGGATTATTTGAAGAAGGAAGTGTTGGATCCGTTGGGGATGAAGTCGACGACGTTCAAGCCGACGGATGAGCAGTTGTCGCGGCAGATTGAGATGTATTCGATGAGTACGAATGGTCCGGCGGAGTGGAAGTCGCAGCATGGTTGGGAGCAGCGGCCGTACAATGATGATCACGTGTTTGCATCGGCGGGCGCGGGTTTGTGGACGACGGCGAATGACCAGTTGAAGTTTTACAAGATGCTGATGAATTTGGGCGTTGGGGACAATGGCGTTCGGATTTTGAAGGAAGAGACGGTGAAGAAGATTTTGGCGAATTCGACGCGGCCGGAAGGTTTGGGTGATTATTCGCTGGGGCTTTGGGCGCCGAATGCGAAGAATGAGAATGAGAATTCGTGGTTTGGTCATGGTGGTGCGTGGGGGACGGATGCGTCGGTCAATTGGCACAAGAAGCAGTTGCAGATTTGGGTTTGGCAGATTCGTGGTGGGCAGGTGAAGCCGGCGATTTATGAGGCGCGTGATAAGGCGAAGGATGCGTTCTTTAAGATGCAAATGGACAATGAGGACGCGAAGGCGTACACGGGCCGCACGAAGTAAAGGAAGGTGAGTTAAATGTCTGATGTGAGAGTTAGGTTTGCGCCGTCGCCGACGGGCAAGGTGCATATTGGGAACATTCGCGCGGCGATTTATAATTGGTTGTATGCGCGGCACACGGGTGGCAAGTTTTTGTTGCGCGTGGAGGATACGGACCTGGAGCGTTCGACGCCGGAGGCGATTGCGGTTTTGATGGACTGCATGAAGTGGCTGGGGCTCGATTATGACGAACCTGTTTTCTATCAGACGAAGAATGTGGCGCGGCACTTGGAGTGCGTGGAGAAGCTTCTCGCGACGGGTCATGCGTACAAGGTTGAGAAGACCTCGCGCGATGGCAAGACGGGTGTCGTGACCATGTTCAAGATGCCGAAGGAAGGGACGATTGAGTTTGACGACATTGTGAAGGGGCACATGGCGAAGAAGGCCGAGGATGTGCAGGACTTCGCGATTGTGCGGTCGGATGGTTCGCCGATTTTTCACATTGCGAATGTGGTGGATGATATTGACCAGGGCGTGACGCATATTATTCGCGGGGACGACCATGTGGAAAATACGTTCAAGCACATTTGCATTTTCAAGGCGCTGGGCGCGCCGATTCCGAAGTATGGGCACTTGTCGATGATTGTGAATCAGGCGGGCAAGCCGTATTCGAAGCGTGATGGAGCGGCGTTTGTGGGCGAGTTTCGTGAGCAGGGATATTTGCCGGAGGCGCTGTTCAATTATTTGTTGTTGCTGGGGTGGAATCCGGGCGATGATCGCGAGGTTTTGACGCGGGATGAGATGGTGCAGCTTTTCGATTTGGAGAAGGTGCATGTGACCGCGGCGAAATTTGATTTGCGGAAGTTGCAATGGATGAATGGCGAGTATGTAAAGCGTTTGCCGCGGGAGACGTTTGAGGCGGAGTTGCGCGCGCGGGTTGCAGGCGCGGGGCTGACGATTCCGGACGGCTTCAACATGCCGCTTTTGATTGACCAGTTGCAGGTGCGCACGAAGTTCTTGAACGACATGCCGGCGAATTGCGCGTTCTTCTTTACGGAGGATTATCCGTATGATGAGAAGTCCGTTGAGAAGCGTTTGCGCAAGGAGGGCGTGAAGGAGTTGTTGCTTGATTTGGCGGACCGTTTTGAGAAGTTGCCGGAGTGGACGACGGCGGCGGGCGAGGCGATGGTCAAGGAGCTTTCGCAAGGCAATGGGATGGGGCCGTGGGTGCACCCGATTCGCGTGGCGGTGTCGGGGCGTATGGATGGTCCGGGGCTGTTTGAGATGTTGGAGTTGCTGGGGCGCGAGCGGACGGTGGCGCGGCTTCGTAAGACGGCGGGCATGCTGTGAAGACGTTGTTGGTGGGATATAAGGCTGCGGATTTGACGCCGCAGCTTTTGGACGGGGACGTGACAATCCACGTCCTCGACATCTACCATTTGCATGCGATTGAGCGTGTGTTTCCCGCGGCACATGTTGTGTGCGAGGCGCACTTGCCGAAGGAGCGTTGGGATTTAATTCGTTTTAGGACGGGACCGAAGTTGATGGCGGGGGAATTGGCGCTCGATCTTTTGCAGGAGATTCATTTTTTGTTGAGGGAGTCGGGCGGGAAGTTGGAGCTTGATTATGTGGGGCGCGAGCGGGATCGGAATGATCTTGTGAATAAGATTCGGGATGCGCCGGAGCGGGTGAGGAGTTTTCGGGCGGTGTGGCCAGCGAGTGTGCCGGGTGGGGAGAAGCTGCAGTTTGTGAGTTATCCGGGGTGTTTCTGTCATCGGCGATTGGATGAAGGCGGGCTTGCGCTTGCGGAAGTTGCCGCGCGCGAATTGAAAGCGCTTTTTCCGAACCGCGATAAAAGTGCCGCGCCGATTAAGATTTTGGATATGGGATGTGGGTGCGGGCTGGTTGGCTTTTTGATTGCGAGCGTTGTGCCGAATGTTGAATTGACGATGATTGATTCGCATGCACGGGCGATTGAGGCCGCGAAAGAAAATGCCGCGCGATTCAATGTTCCTGCCGAAGTTGTGATGACGGATGATGGAATTGACCGCTTGAAGGGCGTGAAGCATCGCTTTGATGTGTTTGTGGGAAATCCGCCTTATTACAGTGATTATCGAATTGCGGAAGTTTTCTTGGATGCCGCGCGCAAGGCGTTGAAGGAAGGCGGCCTCTGCTACACGGTCGTCAAGAATGATGCGGGGCTCAAGCCTGTTCAAGAGAAGTTCTTCCCGAATGTTGAGACGCTTCATCGCCGCGGCTATTGCGTTCTCAAGAGTGTTGAACCGCCGCGTGCAAACTAACATTTCATAAAAGTAAAGTCAGAAAGAAGGAAATCAAAATGCAAACCGTAACGACTCAGATTAAGAATTCGATGTCTAGCTCGAGCTGGATTCGTAAGATGTTTGAAAAGGGGCTGGAGCTCAAGAAGCAGTTTGGCGAAGATGCGGTGTGCGACTTTTCTTTGGGCAATCCTGATGTGCCGCCACCAGCCGCGACGAAAGAGGTTTTGACGCGTTTGGCGGATGATGCGATCAAGCCGCTCGGGTTGGGCTATTGCCCGAATGCGGGTATTCCGTCCGTTCGCGAGACGATGGCGGCGTACTTGTCGAAGCAGCAGGAGACGCCTGTTGCGGCGAAGGACATTGTGATGACGGTGGGTGCCGCGGGCGCGCTTGTTTCGTTCTTCCGTGCGGTCGTTGAACCTGGTGATGAAATCATTACGCCCGCGCCGTACTTCGTGGAGTATGGTTCGTACTGTGGCCACTTTGGGGGCGTGTTGAAGGAAGTGCCGTCCATTCCGCCGACGTTCCGTCCCGACATTGATGCGATTGAAAAAGCGATTACGCCGAAGACGCGCGCCATCATCATCAACTCGCCAAACAATCCGACGGGTTGCATTTATTCGATTGATGATTTGCGCAAGATTGCGGCGATTGTGGACCGCGTGAATGAAACGCGCGAACGCCCGCTCTTCTTGCTCTTTGATGAACCTTATCGTGCCTTTGCGTATGACGGTGCAAAAGTTCCCGCGGCACTTCCTTTGACGAAGTTTGCGTGCGTCTTAGGGAGCTTTTCGAAGACGCTTTCGCTTGCAGGCGAACGTATTGGTTACTTTGTGGCGAACCCCGCGATGCCTGACCAGGCGACGCTTATGGCCGCGGTCACGCTCACGAATCGCACGCTTGGTTACGTCAACGCGCCTGTCATTGGCCAACGCCTGGCCGCGGCACTTGTCAATGAAACGGTCGACCTTGCGATTTATGATCGCCGCCGCAAATTGATGGCCAAGGTCCTCTCCGATGCGGGCATTGAATTTGAAATGCCGAAGGGCGCGTTCTACTTCTTTGCGAAGTCGCCTGTTGCGGATGATACGGTCTTTGTGGACGCGCTTCTCAAGGAACGCATTCTCGTGGTGCCAGGGCGTGGCTTTGGCTTTGCGGGCTACGTGCGCTTGAGCTGCAGTGTGGACGAAAAGATTATCACGCGCTCGGCTGAAGGTTTCCGCCGCGCGATGGAGACATTCAAATGATGCTGGCCGCAATTTTTGCCGCGCTCTTTTCTGCGACGAATCACACCGTCACCTTCACTGCGAAGGCGACGGGCGTGCAAGCAGACGTTCAGCTTGAATTCGTTTTTGTTGGGCCTAATTCTGATCGTGATTACGAAGCGCTTTTCATGTTGGAAGACCCACTGGAGAAGGTGGTGGCGGAATGTGAGAAGGCGGGCTTCCCGATGGGCCAGCCGTATAATCCTTCGAAGTCATCGTTCTGGCCTGTTGGCGTTGAAATCAAGGTGACGCCCGACATTTGGGAGTTCATGAAGGACTCGGCAAAAGATGCGCCGCGCTTGCCAGCTGTTTGGACGGGTGGCTTGCGCGATGCGAAGAACTTTCCTGTCGCCGCGACGAATATGCCCGCGGCACTTTTTGCGACCTACAGTTGCGACCAAGCGGCACTCCTCTTTGATGATGCCCTTGATCAATCCACTTCGTATGGACGCTTCACGCCCACGAAGCAACTTGAGAAAGATAAGGTCTATACCTTCACACTTTCGTGGAGTGGTACGCCGCGCCCCGCGACGCTTTACCCGACCTTTGCGCCGACGAACCTGACGCAAACTTTTGCCGCGCTTCGTCAAGCGCCTGCCGGCCAAGATTTGACGCCGACCTTTTCGCCTGACCTTTCCGTTCGCGAAGCGCAAGCCGTGGCCGCCGCCCTTGCAACACTCGACTCGCGTGCGCTGCGCATCAATTCGGCGGCGCCAGGTCAATTCTTCTATCGTGGTTTCATGCCCCTTGAAAAGTGGCGCGACCGGCAACAACGCTTGTCGCAACCTTTGGAAGTCCGCTTTGGCACAAACACAACCTTCACCGTCATCGAAGAAGATTGGACGGTTGAAGGCGATGACCCGAAGTTGACGCCGCGTGAGATTCCACTCGCGGACATCGCGGCAAAATTCAAAGGCAACACGTGCTTCTTCTATGCGCCGAAGGCGATGAAGCTTGAGAAGATTTTCGATTGCATGAAGACTTTGCCGAAGACGATTCGCAATTGGTATGTCTACGGTGAAGAGTAATCTTCTTCTCGCGCTGGCACTTTTGTTGGGCGCGGGTTGCGAGAGGGGCGCACAGGTGGACCGCATTGAATGGCCCACGATGGGGACGATCGCGGCACTTTCCTTTCGGGGCACCGTTTCGAATTACCAGGATGTGGTCCGCGGCAGTTTTGCCGCGGTCGCTTCTAAATTGAATGCGTGGGATGCGAAGTCTGAATTGAGTCAGATTAAGACCACGAACGATTATGAGAAGGTCGTTTCGGCGGATGTCTTGCCGTGCTACCAGGCGGCATTCAAGTTGATGGTCGAATCGAAGGGAGCCTTCAATCCGCTGTTGGCTGGGGAGCTTCGCAAGCGGGGTCAGACGCGGCATTCGGCCTTGATTGACTTGGGCGCGATTGCGAAAGGATTCGCGGTTGATTGCGCGTATGAAAGAATTGCCGCGGAGGGGCCAGATGTCTTGATTGATTTGGGTGGCAACTTGAGGGCGTGTGGTGGCAGGTGGAAGACGGGCGTGCAGAATCCATTCGGGGCGGGATTTGCCGCGACGATTGAACTCCAAAAAGGCGAGGCCCTCGCGACGAGCGCGACCTACGCCCGCGGCAAACACATTCTCGATGGCCGCACAGGCGAGGTCGTTTCCAATTCGGTCGTATCTGTGACGGTGCTGGCGCCGACCGCGATGGAAGCGGATGGACTTTCTACGACACTTTTTGTGCTGGGGACGGAAGAGGGGATTGAATTTTTGAAGAATCATTATCCTAAGAGTGAGGCCTTTTTCATTCTGACGGATGGTTCGGTGCTAACTTATCCAAAAGCGTCGCGTTTTGAGTTTTAAGGCTTCTTACCGCGGCAGTTTTGGTGTCATATTCCCAGAAGTTAGGGCGATTACTGGCTTACGTCAGGTGTTTCCCAGGGTGAATTTAGGTTAAAGGTATAACCTTTTCGCTTAAAAGGTATAACCTTTTTGGCAAAAAGGTATATCCTTTTTCGAAAAAGGTTATACCTTTTGGCTAACGTTGTAGGCGGAGGGGGCTGGAGGGTGGGGGAGAGGACCCAAGAAGAGCGCTTTTGGCACAGGACAAGTGGCAGGTGCGCGGCAGATTTTGGACAGTTGCGCGGCAGATTTTGGGCAGGTGCGCGGCAGATTTTTGGCAGGTGGGAAAGGAGGACTTGGGAAGGGGGATTAGAACTTTTTTTCGGGAATTGAAAATTCCCTCTTGATTTTTCCACCCGAAATATGGTATAATATACTCATCCAACCGGGAATGGGTCTCGGGGAAGATAAGGAACTTGAAGCGATGTGCGTTGTCAGAGATAGGATTAGAATGAGGTCACACACGGCCATTTGGAGCGTGTGGGATGGGCTTCGCACGCTTGGTAATACCCCCCCCCCCAACTGCTTTCAGACGCAGGAAAACAAGGCCTGTGCGCGATATCAACGTATGTATGTAAGCGGCTTCCGAATGTTCGGAGGTCGCTTCGCGGTTTCTTTGAAAGGCTTGATTTATTCACAACATTTTTCTCTAAAGAAGGAGGTCTAACATGAAGACGACGACTAACATGATTCGGGTGGGCGCGGCAGTTTTTGCCGCGGTGATTACATTCACTTCGCCGAGCGTTTTTGCCGGGCGGCTGACGTCCGCAGAGCTTCAAAAGAAGTATGATGCGATTCAAAAGAAGTATGGGGAGGTGCATCGGGAGTGTTCGGTTGTGGGGCATGAGGCGTCTAGGGCGAGGAAGCGGGAGACGATTTCGAGTGCGAAGCATTGCAAGTGTGCGGTGTGTCAAAAGAATCGTATATTTCGGGAGGCGGGTCGGCTGAGTGGGAAGAATGCGACGGGTGGGACGCGGTATTCTGTTTATTCTGGGTATGATGTCGTTTGGGATAATCCGTGGGCTGGGGTTGTCAAGGCGATTCGGAAGGCGAAGGCGAATAAGAATAAGCCGATTTGGAAGAAGCCGATTATGGGCGGTGGGGTGGATCCATATTTATTTGATTCGCCGCAGGTGTTTAATGGGTATTTGGCGATGGCGAATGAGACGGGTGCGGAGTTCAAGGGGACGATTCAGGTGAAGTTTGAGTCGGTGGATTTGGATCGGAAGCAGGGGAGTGTGGCGTCGAAGGCGAAGGCGGTGATTGAGGTTGCTGGGCGGAAGAAGGTGGAGCTGGAGGGGAGGCTTGAGGTGGATGCGAGCGGGAATTTTGGGTCGGTTGTATTTATGTCGAAGAAGGGGATGTGTTTGGTGTTGGACATTACGAACGATCGGATGGATGGGGAATTGATTTGTAAGAATTGGGGGACGATGAAGGTGATGGAGAATTACACGATTATTGGTGCGCGGGATTTGTTTGAGTCGGCGGATGTTGGGGACCACATGAGGCTGGCGACGTATTTGAAGAAGTGGGAGGCGCCGATTGTGTTGGCGTGGAAGAGTGATCCGTATGCGGGGAAGGATGCGAAGGGAGGCGCGGCAGTTTCATCGCGGTATGCGGGGTGGAATGTGTATTCGATTGTGGTGGGCGCGCGTGGGAAGGTGAAGGTGCGTGGGCATAGTGTGGAAGGGGTGCGGAGCGAGCAGGTGGCGCAATTGATTGTGGCGGGCGATGGGACGTGTTATGTGCCGATTGTGGTGAATGAGAAGGGGACGGCGCATGCGTTCAATTTGGTGTTGCCTGAGGAGGGCGCGGCACATGTGTGGGGGCCTGGCGGGGTGCAGGTGGCAATGGCGGGGCGCGAGGCGATGGGAGAGTCGATTGTGTTTTCGATTGGTGAGGGGTATCCGTTGTGGAATCAGCTGGAGGGCGGGTTTGCGTATACGGAGTACTTGCCGATGGAGATGGAGATTTTCCATGATGGCGAAGGGGTGTGGGGGCATCCGGATTCTGGGAAGGTGGTGCTGAATAATTTGGGGCTGATTAATAAGAAGAAGTTGGGTGCGAATCCATCTGGTTTGAGCGTGGCGTATCAAAAGGCGGATGGGACGTTCAAGGCGACGTTCAAGGTGTATGTGAACAAGAATGGGTGGCCGAAGGCGGTGCCGGTGCAGGTGTATGGGGTGATGGTGAATGGCGTTGGGTATGGGACGGCGACGGTGAAGGACGTGGGGAGCGTGCCGATTACGATTGCGGGCTAATAACAAAGAGAAAGACACCAAGAGAAGAAAATGCCCGCGGCAAAAGTGCCGCGGACATTTCTTTTGTTTCAAACGCGCGAGGCCTTATTTGATGGCTTCGGGCTTGATCAAGATGACGCGCTTCAAATCGATCGAGCGCGGCACTTTTTCGCCTGCCGTGCGCGGGGTGATTGTGAGGATCATGTCGTCCTTGATATCCTGTTCGCCGAGGCTCACAATCTGCCACGCTTCATCGCCTTCCGAACCCGTGATGACGGTCGAGGCAACGACCTGGTTCTCCTTACCACCTGTCGAAAGTGTCGCGGTCGCGGCTTCTGGATCGAGGGCGCGCGTGCAATTCGCGCGGACGTCAATCAAGACGTGGTAGCGGCCCACTTCTGGTTTGCGGAAGGTGAGCTTGAGCGCGCCCGTCGTGGAGCGACCATAATTGAAGCGGTCGATTTTGTCCTGTTCAACCGTCGCCGTTTGGCGATCAATGCGGTCACCCGAAACGACAATGGAAATATCCTTCACGCCTTTTTCAATCACTTCTGGCGCAACGAGGAACACTTCCTTCGTATCGGTGTAATCCGCCTGATGGAGAATGCCTGGCATCGTCCAAATGCGGCTGCCCTTATAAAGGACGCGCTTACCCAAGCACAGCGTAGTCCAGAGCGTCTCGCCCTTCTTTGCCGGCACCGAACGTTCCACCACTTCCTGAATCGGGCTCCTCAACACGCCATTCATGTACCATGGCTGATACACGCCCGCGTAATACGACGCCACATCATAATCCACCGTCGTCGACGTGCGCGCCGTTGTAAACACATACCATTCGCCAATGACCGAATCTGGAATCGTCCAGCCCGCCTCCGCGAACTCTGGATTCATGAAGTAATTTTCGCGCTCGCCCTTGAGGTCAATTTTGTAGCGCGCGAATTCGGTGCCGTCCGCGTCCTTCTCCTTGGTCATGCGCGAACCACCCGTCAAATCTTTTGCCGCGGCATAAATGATGCTCTTCGCCTTCGGCCACGTGGTTGCTTTGTGTTCCATCGTCAGCTGCGGTTTATAGCGCTTATCGCGCACGTCATCAAAGACGGTCCCTTCGCCAATTTCCAAATCGTGGCCCGCGGCCGCTTCCACTTCGCACTGCGCCGTCCATTCATACACAAACTTATCATACCCACGCGGCTTCTGCCACTTGTTCTTTTCTGCCGCGGCCAAGATGTCGTTATAACGCGTAATCGCCAAATTCAAGGTCGCAATGCGTGCACGCCGCACAAGACGATTGCGCATTTCATCGCGGCGCGTCTGGCGCTCCGCCTGGTCCATCGCCTCGACCATCTTGTAGCAATCTTCACCCGTCAAATAATGCACCGTGTCGCGCACATAGCAACCAAACCACGTCCAACGCTGACGAAGCCGTGCATGCTCCAAAAGGTCGAGATACTTCTTCACATTTTCCGCGCCATCCCCATACGCCGCCTTCACATACGTATCAATGAGCGCGTCCACATCCGCATCCGGATTCCAGAGGAGCTTCGCATACAGCCACATCTTGAGCTCGCCCATTTCCGCGACAAGCGGGAACGCGAGCTGCGTGCGCGCGCCCTTCACGCCGAGGCGCTTATAATAACGCATCGTCTGCGCGATAATGCGCGTGTTCGGATACGGAATCGTGTAATCACCAAAGTTCGCAATGTAGTCCCAAATGTACGGACCATTCCCCGGCGCACTCATCCGCGCCACATTCCCCAGCCCACACGCCGAACGCTCATTGCAATCCGCCGGCAAACCATGATTGCGCCACAACTCTGCAACGCCCGCGCCCACATTCTTATTGAACATCACCTTCGGATTCGACGGCATCTTCGCATCATACGCGAGCAGGTTGAACCGCACATTCGGATACGACTTCTCAAAGTGCTTCCCCACGCGATTGGCCAAAATCACATACTGCAAATTCCCAACTTCCGCGCCATCCGGGTCCCGCGCCGCATCGAGCTGCTTCAAGCAATTCGCGCATTCACACATCGAATAGCCATCATCCACGCCAACCGAAATCTCCTTGATCTGCGGGTCCTTCTTCAGCTCCGCCTCAATCTCCTTGAAGAGCTCCTGATACATCCCCTCGCTTGACACGCACACCCAATGCGGATTGCGCTTGCCCGTCTTGGCGACATACGCATACCAGTCCTCATGATCCTTCAAGAACTTGTTGCGGTCCACATAATGCGTGCACATATTCTGGTCAATGTTCGGCTTCCACGCCGTATTGAAAATCTTCTCTTCATACGACCCCTCGCCTGGCGTCAACCTGAGCTTCATCATATACACCGGATGATGCCGTTGGAGCTCCGTCCAGCTATCACGCCACAACATGCACGGCGCATCCACAACATCGAGCTTCTCTGGCAGCGTCAAATCCGCCTTCCGCGGCACATAATCAAAATCATGCGCACAGAACACAATCCCCAAACGCTCCAACAATTCGCTCACCGCATGCATCGTCCCACGCGCCCCATCGCCCGTCACTTCGAGCGTGTCCGCATTCAGAACCCGAATCCTCAACTCTTCCGGTTTCGACGCCTTATAGGGCGTCCCGACCAAAATCGTCTTGTATCCATTCACTGGCTTCGACGCAACCATAAACTGCGCCCCCACAATCTTCCCCAGATTCTCTGCAAGAAGATTTGCCGCGTACGTGACACCATTCGACTGAATGCCACCCACCGCAACCACCACTGCCTTGGGCTGACCTTTTTCAGCCAAGACAAAATCTGCCGCGCACGCGACCAAACTTGTCACGAGCCCAACACCCACGAGTATCAACTTTTTCATTATGTCTCTGTTCCTTTTTTATGTCTTCTGTCTTCCTCGCCTTAAGAGAGGAAAGTATATTATACCATATTTTGGACCGCGATGCAAGAGGGCGCGGCAAATTTTCAGCCAAATTTTGCTAAGTTACGGGCGTAACGCGGCAAAATTTGGCTGAAATTGGACCTCGATTACGCTGAGAATGCGGGGCGATGGCAAAGGGAATGCGGGGCGGTGGCAAAGGGAATGAGGGGCAAAAGTGCCGCGGGGGGTAGGGGAGGGGGCTGAGGGAGAATGAAATATCATAATTTTGTGTTGATTAGGATGCGTTTTATGAAGATTTTGCACTTTTTTGGAATGTCTGCTTGACAGGTGGGGTGAAGATATGGTATAATATGCGCCACTTTACCCAATGGTGGGTAGAGCGAAGCGAATGATCTTGGGGTCATCCATCCCTGGGACAAAGCGGATTGATCTGATTATCAAAACATTCTCTATAGAAAGGAGATACAACAATGGATATGCCGACATCGACCCTCACGGGTATTACTCTCAAGGACCTGTTTGATGCAGGATTGCACTTTGGTCACCAGACCAAGCGTTGGAATCCGAAGATGAAAGGTTACATCTTCGACAAGCGCAATGGGATTCATATTATTGATTTGACGCAATCGGTTCAGCTTTTGGACGAAGCGGCGGGCTTTTTGCGTGACACGATTCTGGCGGGCAAGAAGATTTTGTTCGTGGCGACGAAGAAGCAGGCGCAGGATTTGGTGAAGAACGCCGCGGAAGAGGCGGGTCAGTTCTACATGACGGAGCGCTGGCTGGGTGGTACGCTCACGAACGCGAAGACGATTCGTTCGAGCGTGCGCCGGATGCGTCAGTTGCAGGCGACGGCGAAGGCGAATGGTGGTGCTTTGTCGGAGCACAAGCAGGAAGCTTCGATGCTCCGTCGTGAATTGACGAAGCTTGAGAAGAATTTGACGGGCGTTGCGGACATGGCGGAGTTGCCGGGTGCCGTGGTGGTCGTGGACGTAGTGCGTGAAGCGAACGCGGTGAAGGAAGCGGTGCGGTTGCACATTCCGGTTGTTGCGATTGTGGATACGAATGCGGATCCGGAGCCGATTGATTATGTGATTCCGGGCAACGATGATTCGGTGCGCGGCATTGAGCTCATTTTGAAGGGCTTTGACAAGGTTATTCGCGAGGCGAATGATGAGTACGCGGCGAAGGCAGCGGAAGAGAGCCGTAAGCGTGAGGAAGAGCGCAAGGCGCGTGATGCTTCTGAGAAGAAGGCGCGTGCGGAGCGCAAGGAACGCGCGAATCGCGAGGGTGCGAAGCGTGCGGCGGGCGGCGCGAAGAAGTCGGGCGTGTCGTTGGATGTGAAGAAGGCGGCGCGTGCGGCGAAGGAAGCGGCTGAGAAGAAGGCGAAGGAAGCGCTCGCGGCGAAGCGTGCGGCTCCGGTTGAGGCGGCGAAGGCAGCGGCTGAAGCGCCTGCGGCGGCTCCTGTGGCTGAGGCTCCGGCGGCTGAAGCGCCGAAGGCTGAATAAGGAAAAGGAGAAGATAAAATGGCGATTACGATTCAGCAGATTAAGGAGTTGCGTGAGGCGACGGCGGCTGGTATGGGCGCATGCAAGGAAGCGCTCACGGCGACGAATGGCAACATGGACGAGGCGGTGAAGTACCTTCGTGAGAAGGGGCTTGCGGTCGCGGCGAAGCGTGTTGACAAGGAGTCGAAGCAGGGCATTGTGGCGCTTGCGGAAGCGGCGGACAAGAAGACGATGGCGCTTGCCGAAGTCAACTGCGAAACGGATTTCGTGGCGAAGACGGATGCGTTCATCAAGT
This sequence comes from Anaerovoracaceae bacterium, assembly GCA_963629255.1. Classification (GTDB taxonomy): domain Bacteria; phylum Verrucomicrobiota; class Kiritimatiellia; order RFP12; family UBA1067; genus UBA1067. Next base: position 5,558 of record CAVGIZ010000015.1, on the reverse strand, counting down.
TCGTCGATGACGCGGCGAAGGTCGCGCTTGAAGGTAAGGACATTGAGCAGACGCTTTCGGACGACTACAAGATGCTCCTCACGAAGACGGGCGAGAATGTGAAGATTCGCCGCAGCGAGCGTTTCGTTCTTGAGGGGACGGGCGTGTTGTCGGGCTATATTCACATGGGCGGCAAGATTGGTGTTCTCGTTGAGATTGGTTGCGAGAAGGCGGAGAGTATGGCGAACGCGGCGTTGATTGACGCGGCGCACATGATCTGCTTGCAGGTCGCGGCGAATGCGCCGAAGTATGTGAAGCCGGAAGATGTGCCGCAGGCGGAAATTGACGCGGAGCTCGAAATCAAGCTCAACGCGCTCAAGGAACAGAAGGGCAAGCTTCCGCCGGAGCAGGCGCTCGTTGGGATCAAGAAGGGCATGGCCGCGAAGTTCTGCACGCAGATCTGCTTGACGAAGCAGGACTATGTGGCGGATGGCGACCTGACCGTTGAGAAGTACCTCGAGGGCGTTGGCAAGAACATTGGCGACAAGCTCACGATCAAGCGTTTTGCGCGCTTGCAGCTCGGTGCGTAAGAAGATTAGGTGCTGAGATTGAAAGGTTTAGGAGGTCAGAAGACTTTCTAAACCTTTTCAACTTTCTACTATCTTCCAAACCTAAAATATGGTATAATATGTGTCATGCAAATGCCAGAGTATAAAATTGGTCGAACCGTGTTTGGAAGTGCCGCGTCAATTGGTGCGGCGTATGAGGCGTTTCGGCAGCAAGAGATTGATGAGGTGCGGCTGGCGCCGGACCGCGCGTCGCCCTTTCCTGACAAGCGAATGACGCTTGCGAGCGAGGCGTCGGTCGCGGGTGTGGGGACGTTTATGCGCGGCGAAAAGCAGACGATTACGTTTGCGCCGAGCGAGAAGCCGGGCTGGTGGATTCGGCGAATGGATCAGCCGGAGCAGCTCGACACGCAGGTGGACATTTCGAATTTGTGGACGAGTGCGCAGAATTTGGTTTTGCGTTCGGGAAGCCCGCACAATTATTTGCGAATGGTGGAACACATCATTGCGTTGAAGGCGGGGCTGGGGATTGACGATGTATTGTTGAAGGTGAAGAGTGGCGATCCGCCGTTGTTTGATCAGTCGTCGTTGCCGCTTGTGAAGGCGGTGGAGCATGCGAAGATTGTGGAAAGTGCCGCGGCCGCGACGTATGTGACGGTGAAGGAGCCGGTGGCGTTTGGCGGCAAGCGCGGCGATTTTTTGTTGTTCTTGCCAGCTGAAAATGGCGAGAAGAATTTGCGAATTGACTGCGCGATTTCGTGGACAACGGTGATTGGCAAGCAGCGGGTTTTGTTTGATGTGACGCCGGAGACGTTTCGGTATGCGGCGTTGGCGCGGACGAATGCGACGCGCAAGCAGTATGTGCTCGCAAAGACGATTGGTAAACTTTTTGCCGCGACGCGCAATTGGGGCTACGATGAAAAGAACATCCTCATTCATGGGAACGCGAAGTATTATACGGAGCCGCGCTTCCCGGTGAATGGAAAGTTTTTGGAGCCGGTGTGGCATCGGGCGACGCTCGATTTGATGGCGGCCCTTTCGCTGACGGGCGCGGATCGTTTTGTTGGAACCGTCGTGAGTTTCCGCGCGGGGCACACGCTTGATTGCGATGCGGTGCGCGCACTTTATAGGAATGACTTGATATGCTCAATCTAAAGTTAACAAGGCCACTTGTCTTTTTTGATATTGAATCGACGGGAACTTCGCCGCGGTTTGATCGCATCATTGAACTTGACGCGATTAAGGTGTTGCCCGATGGAACAGAGGAAGAGAAGAATTGGCTTTTGAATCCGACTGTTCCGATTCCAGCGGAGACGACGGCGATTCATGGCATCACGGATGAGATTGTCAAGGATTGTCCGACCTTCAAAGATCGGGCGGAGGAGATTTTTGAATTCTTCCGTGATTGCGATTTGTCGGGCTACAATGCGGATCGGTTTGATATTCCGTGTTTGGAAGAGGAGTTTGCGCGGTGTGGGATGAACTTCAATTCGGCGGCGCGCAAGCACATTGATGTGATGCGTATTTTCCATCGCATGGAGCCGCGTAATTTGGAGGCGGCGGTCAAATTTTATTGCCATCGCGAACATGTGGGTGCGCATGGGGCCGCGGCCGATACGCGTGCGACGTTGGATGTTTTTGCCGCGCAGCTTGAGCGCTATTCGGAATTGCCGCGCGATGTCGCGACGATGGATGAATACCTTGTGCCGCACGACCCGCTGAATGCGGATCGCAACGGAATGCTACGCTGGAAAGATGGCAAGCTGTGCATCAACTTTGGCCAGAAGAAGGGGCAGTCGCTCGTGAGTTTGCTCAATGAAGAGAACTACCTCAAGTGGATTGTGAAGGGCGATTTCCCCACGGACATGCGCATGATTGTGAAGGACTTCAAGGAGAATGGTCGCTTGCCGCCGATGCCACCTGAAGCGCGCGTGCAACAACCGAAGAAATAAAAACAATGGCGACGACAAAGAAAAACCAACTTGCAATCGATGGCGGGAAGAAAGTCCTTTCCACGCCCTTGCCTGCTTGGCCACAATTTGATCGTCGCACCGATCGCCGCGTTTTGGAAATCCTTCATTCGGGCCGCGTCAATTATTGGACAGGTCCCATTGGACACGAATTTGAAACAGCGTTTGCTTCGTGGCTGGGCGTGAAACACGCGATTTCCGTGACGAATGGAACGGCCGCGTTGCACGTCGCGCTCGCGGCGCTTGGGATTGGTTCGGGCGATGAAGTCATTTGCACGCCGTATTCATTTATCGCGTCTTCGTTCTGCGCCTTGCAAGCGGGCGCAATGCCTGTCTTCTGCGATGTGGGTGAGGACCACATTCTGGACGCGGTCAAACTTGAAACACTCATCACGCCGCGCACCAAGGCGATTGTCGTTGTCCATCTCTATGGCATCGTGGCGGACATGGCGCCCATCTTGAAGATAGCCAAGCGCCATCATCTCGCCGTCATCGAAGATTGTGCGCAATGCCTGGGCGGCGTCTATAAAGGGCGCAAGGTCGGGACGCTCGGCACGATTGGATGCTTTTCATTTTGCCAGTCCAAGCATTTCACGACGGTGGGCGAAGGCGGGATGGTGTGCACAAATTCTGCCGCGCTCGCGAAGGAGATTCGCGCCTTGCGTGATCATGGGCGCGAAGAGAAAAGTGCCGCGGAAAAGAAGACGGGGCGCGGTGCGAATCCATTCACATATCGGCGCGTTGGGTACAATTTGCGGATGACGGAAATTCAATCGGTCGTCGGCTTGGGTGAATTGAAACGCTTTGATTCGTGGAATCTGCCGCGGCGCGTGAAGTATGGAAAGACCCTCATCAAGGGGCTTGCGAATCATCCGCTTGTGCGGCTCGCGCCAGTTGATACGGCCTCGCGGCAGAATTCATTTTGGCTCGTTCCCTTTGTTTTGCGGCCCGAACTTTTGCGCGTGAGCGTGCTTGATTTCATTCGTGCGGTGCAAGCTGAAGGCGTCGGGGCGTATGCGATTTTGTGGCCCACGATGTACCAGGAACCCGCCTTCACGGAGCGCGGCGGATTTGGCGCGCGCAATTATCCATTCGAGGATCCCGCTTCGCCACAGATTGATTATTCGAAAGTCGATTGCCCAATGGCGCAAGAGCTCGCGGCAAATACAATCGGCTTTTGGGTTCACCCAACTTACTCTTTACAACATATTCGCGCGGCTATTCGCGCATTCAACAAAGTCTATCAGGCTTACAAGAAATAAGGATTCGAACTATGACACTTCCACAACGTATCGCCCTCATCGTCAAACGCGGCATGGCCCTCCTCCACCCGTGCGTCTACGGCGAACTCGGCGCACACAACACACAAAACCTTCTCGCCGCCGACCTCGAACGTGAAATCGCGCTCCTCATGCCCAACCAGGATGCGGCCAAAATTGTGCGGCAATTCATCGCGCGCCTTCCTGAAGTGCGCCGCCTCGTCGAAACAGATGTCACCGCCGCGTACGAAGGGGACCCCGCCGCGACCAGCCGTATGGAAGTCGTCATGGCCTACCCAGGCCTCTTCGCAACAACCGTCCATCGCCTCGCGCATGAACTCTATCTCCTCAAAGTGCCCATCATCCCGCGCATTATGTCGGAGCTCGCGCATTCCAAGACCGGCATCGACATCCATCCTGGCGCCACGATTGGTGAGCACTTCTTCATCGACCACGGCACCGGCGTCGTCATTGGCGAGACATGCGTCATCGGGCGCAACGTCAAGCTCTATCAAGGCGTCACGCTCGGCGCGCTTTCATTCGAGAAGGACCCCACAACGGGTGCGCTCGTCAAAGGCGTCAAGCGCCATCCAAACGTGGAAGACGACGTCGTCATCTACGCGGGCGCGACCATCCTCGGCGGCAACACCACAATTGGTCAAGGCTCCGAAATCGGCGGCAACGTCTGGATCAAAGATTCGGTTCCGCCCCATTCGCGCGTCTACAATAAACCACCCGCCCCCGTCATTCGGTCAATTGATTCATGACCCTCCACGCGTTCGCGCTCCTCGCCGTCATCGTCGGCACCTGGAATGGAAAGTGGTTTCCATCGGGGCGCGCTGAACACCGCGCAGAAGAGAAGGTTGAACAACTCACCATCGCCCACACAGGACGCATCTTTCGCGATGCCCTCAAAGAGCTCGATCCACGCGGCACAAACGATCTCATCCTATGCTTCAATGAATTTCGCGATCCCGAAACAGCCGCGGCACTTTGCCACGCCATCGGCCGCACCAACTTGACCGTCGCCGTCACCACACGATATCGCCGCCGCGACCGATACGATGGCCAGCAAGACGTCATCATGACCACCTTGCCCATCGTAGAAGCAAACTTCTCCATTTGGAAGCGACCGAATCGTAAGCACTATCCACCACGCGGCGCGGCCTTCGCGGCACTTTTACTCGACCCCGCCACAACTGCCGCGGTCTATTGCGTCCATCTCAAAAGCAATTATGGCGCCACGACGCCCGACAAGCAAAAAGCGAATCGCGAGAAGCGCTCGCAAGCCATCGACCAACTCCTTGCAGAAGTGCCGCGGAAGGGTGCGCAAGCGACATTCGTTTGTGGCGACTTCAATGCCGACAAGTGGCAAGCTGAATTTGCCGATGAGACCATTTTTGCCGCGTTTGAAAAGGCGCAATTCTTGAATGTCCTTGAAACGCTTCCCGCGGCGAAACGTGCAACCTATCCCAGCCGATGGAGGGAAGATTCCACGCTCGACTACATCATGAGCCGTGGTTTCAAGCTTGACGCCCCACCTGTGATTATCTCAAGCGAAGGCATTTCCGATCATAATATCGTCTTTGCCCGCGGCAGTTTTCAAACGACGAAGTCGCCGCACGCGCGATAAAGTAATTCAATTGTCAAAGATCAATGCTGTAACCAGCTAAAAAGTGCCGCGGAATCTATTTCTTCGTCATCGTCGCAGTCCTTCCTCGCGCTCGCTCACGCCGCACCCACGCCAAGTACACGTCCGAATCACGCTTCTCAACCTCCGTCAC
>CAVGIZ010000014.1:0-19758 GCA_963629255.1 Anaerovoracaceae bacterium | reverse complement strand
CGTTGTGTGCATTTGCCGCGGGGGCGGCGATGGTTGGCGGTTGCTCAAAGGAAGAGCCTGTGGAGATAACGATGGGAGTTGTGCCGCGTGAGGCGATTGAGGTGGATGCTCCAAAGGCGGTGACGAATAAGGGGATGGAGATGAAGCCGATGCGGTCGATGGGTCGTGCGCCGTTGGGGAGGACGAACAGGGTGAATGAAGCGCAGAGGAAATAACTCCGAGCCTGACATGTTAAGAATTAACTCCGATGCTGTCAAAATGCTCCGGCTAACGCCTCCGCTTTTCTTCGACCTCTTCAGCAAATTTCAATTGGTTATGCCTGTTGAGTGCGAAGCGAGCGGACGCGTTAGCGGAAGCTTTTTGTTAGGCTCGGAGTTAAATAGTATTTGTTAGCATCGGAGTTAAACAAAGAAAGGGTAAGGAAGAAATGAAACTGCCGCGGAAGATGAGTTTAGAATTGACGGCGAAGTGCAATTTTCGCTGTCCGTATTGTTATTGTGTGTGGCATGAGTTTCCTGAGTTGGGGGAGAATGAATTGACGACGGAGGAATGGATTAGGGTGTTGAAGAAATGTGCCGCGGATGGGGTGAGGGATGTGACGTTCACGGGTGGGGAAGTTTTTTTGAGGAAGGATTTGTGGGAGATTTTGAAGGCGGCGCGGCAGATTTTGCCGAGGGCGAGGTTGAGTATTTTTACGAATGCGAGTTTGATGAGTGAAGAGGATTTGAAGAGGTTGAAGCGGATGAAGATTTCTGTGGCGACGAGTTTGCAAGGGCTGGTGAGTTATGGTGCGATGACGGGGACGAGGCGGTCGGCGCGAGGGGTGTTGGAAGTGTTGGAGGCGGGGCGAGAGATGGGTTGGCCGATGGCGGTTTCGATGACGGTGACGAAGGCGAATGTGGGGGAGGCGGAGGCGATGTTTAGCGCGGCAGTTTTGTCTGGGGCGAGTGGGATTGTGATGGGTGCGATGATGGCGGAGGGGCGTGGGAAGGCGCATTTGGATTTGATGTTGGAGGCGGAGGAATGGGAGGGTGTGAAGGCGCGGATTCGGGGGATGAAGGATTTGGGGGTGGGGTATTCTTTTTGTGATGAGAGGGTGTGTACGTGCCGGCCGGAGCCGCGGCAGATTTTGGAAAAGTGGGGCGGTTTGGCCAAGCACAGCTTGGCCATCAGCGCTAAGGGGAAGAAAAAAGTTCGCGACTTTGGCACAGGACAAAAGGGCGTAAAAAGTGCCGCGATTGGGGAAAAGGTGTGTCCGGCGGGGAAGGAGTTTGGGGTTATTGGGGTGGATGGGAAATTCCGCGAATGCCTTCATACAGTGGCGAGACGAGAGTGCGGATGGGAAAAGTTTGGCGTTGCAAGGGCGAAAAAGGCGGAAAAAGGCGGGGAAAGTAAAAAAAAGTTGATTTCGCGTCTTCCAATTTGGTCTGAAATATGGTATAATACGAGGCGTGAAAAGAGGTACTAGAAAATTGAAGTATCATCGTATACTTCTGAAGCTGTCTGGCGAAGTGCTGGGCAACAAGGCGACGGGCGAGTGCATCGACCCGAAGAACTTGGCGTTTATGGCCGAGCGTGTGAAGAAGATTCACGCGCTCGGGGTTGAGGTTGGTATTGTTTTGGGCGGCGGGAATATTTTCCGTGGCTTGACGGGCGCGGGTAAAGGCGTGGACCGTGTGGTGGGCGATTCGATGGGGATGCTCGCGACGATTATTAATGGGCTGGCGATGATGAATGCGTTGGAGTCGATTGGTGTGCCGACGCGTTTGATGACGGCGATTGATATGCCGAAGGTTGCGGAGCCGTTTATTCAGCGGCGGGCGTTGCGGCATTTTGAGAAGGGTCGCGTGTGCATTTTTGCGGGCGGGACGGGGAACCCGTATTTCTCGACGGATTCTGCCGCGGCGCTGAAGGCGAGCGAGATTGGGGCGGATGCGCTTTTGAAGGCGACGAAGGTGGATGGGATTTACACGGCCGACCCGAAGAAGGACCCGAAGGCGAAGAAGTATGGTCAGCTCAAGTATGAGGTGGCGTTGGAGAAGCGTTTGAAGGTGATGGATTCGGCGGCGTTTGCGCTCTGTATGGATAATGGGATTCCGATTATAGTGTTTGACTTTTTTGATGGGGACGCGTTGGAGCGGGTTGTGCGCGGCGATGCGGTGGGGACGCTGGTGAGCGACAAGTAAAACAATTTAGAATAGAATAAAAAACATCCTTATAAAATAGAGAGAACAAAAATGGAAACAGTTAGTGAAGTTTTGAATGACACACAGTCGAAGATTCAGAAGAGCTTTGATGCGTTGAAGGCGCAGTTCGCGGGGTTGCGGACTGGCAAGGCGAACCCGGCGATGGTCGACCAGATTAAGGTTGATTATTATGGGTGCCCGACGCCGATCAAGAATTTGGGGACGATTTCGACGCCGGAGCCGCGGCAGATTAAGATTGCGCCGTTTGATCCGACGGTGCTCGATGCGATGAACAAGGCGATTTTGGCGGCGAACATTGGTGTGACGCCGCAGACGGATGGCAAGGTGTTGCGTATTACGGTGCCGGAATTGAATGAGGAGCGGCGCAAGGAGATTGTGAAGGTTGCGAAGACTCAGGCTGAGGCGCAGAAGGTCGCGATGCGGAATGTGCGGCGCGATGCGAATGATGCGGTGAAGAAGCTTGAGAAGGATAAGAAGATTTCGGAAGACGACATGAAGCAAGGCTTGGAGAAGATTCAGAAGGCGACCGATGATGGGATTGCCAAGATTGACGCTGAGCTGAAGGCGAAAGAAGCCGAAGTCATGGCGGTCTAAAGTTTGTAAATTTGAAACGTAAAGGAGAGGTGCGCGATGGCAGAAGAAACTCCGATGAGTCCAATTAGCGCGGCGGAACCGCCGAAGGTGGACCCGCTGGCGAAACCAGCGTCGGCCCATACGGCGACGTTGAAATTGAATGCGGTTGTGCGCAAGCCTGCTGTGGGCGGTGCGACGCAGACGGGTTTGAAGCCTGGGCTGAAGTTGCCGCCGAAAGCGGGGATTGCGACGGCGGGTTTGAAGTTGCCGCCGAAGCCAGGGGCGACGTTGGGCGGGCTCAAGCCGGGTGTGCGGTTGCCACCGAAGCAAGGCCTCGCGACGACGGGTTTGAAGTTGCCGACCCAAAAGGGAATTCGTCCGGTGATTCATGCGCCGGGGACCGCGGCAAAACCTGTGGTGCCGAGTATTGCAAAGCCTGCGACACCTGCTGCGGCAACGGCGACGCCTGCGGCAAGTCCCGCGGAGAACCCTGCGGCGCCCAGCACAAATTCGCTTGAAGCGCTCAAGACGGTCACGCAAAATTTGAAGAGCATCACGGCTCCGATTCCGCAACAGGCCATTCTGCATAAGACGGGCATCATTGCGGACCCAGGTTTGACGGAGGCGGAGAAGCAAGCGACCAAGACGAAGACGGCGCGTATTTCGCTTTCGGATGCGATGGGCGCGGCACCTGTTTCGAACGATGCGCCGATGAAGACGATTCGCATTAAGCGTCCGGTTGATTTGGGAACGTCGCCGACGAAGCGTGTGGTGCGGCCGACTTCGACGTTGACGCCGGGTGCTTCGAATGCACCAGCGCCTGCGACGCCCGCAACGGCGCCTGCCGCGGCAAATCCTGCGCCTGCAGCACCAGCGGCAGATAAGTCCGCAGAGCCTGGCGTTTCGATTACGCAGCGCAAGACGTTGAAGATTTCGCGTCCAGGTGTGGTGCGTCCCGCGGGCAATAAGTTTGGCATCAAGAAGCCAGCACCTGCGGCCGCGGCAAAACCTGCGGAAGGCGAAGTGGCGGATATTGCCGATATTCCTGATTTGGCGCCAGTTCCACCGCCGCATGTTGCGACGACGAAGGATGGCGAGAAGGCTGTGACGGGGCCGTTCGCGGTGATTACGCTTATTGGGCAATTGGCGGCGTGCGGCGCGATGGGCTTCCTTGGCTGGCTCCTTTATCAGAACTTTGAAACATTGAAGTTGCTTCTCACGACATGAGCCGTTGGCGAGCACTTATTTACGCGACGGTTCTCGAGATTCTCGGAGAACCGTTCGTTTTACTTGTGACCCTTGCGGCGCTTGTTTTGGCGGTCCTCGCACCGGCTTTTCATTATCATCAATTTGGTGAGGCCTCGCGCATGGCGCGGGATGCGGGGCTTTCCGCATTGATTTTGGGCGGCGCGGCACTTGCTGTTTTTGCGCCTGTCAAAACGTATCGGCGCGAGATTGAATCGGGCACAATTTTGACGGCGCTTGCCCTTCCCGTTTCGCGCACGACCTTCTTCCTCGCCAAGTTCGTTGGGCTTTCTATCGCTTATTTTATTTTTGTGATTACGCTTTCGTGCACGGCACTCACTGTCGTCAATGGCGCTGAGATTGGTGGGGCGCTCGCGGCGAAAAGTGCCGACATTGCACGGCTCTGGGGTCCTTCCCTTGCGTGCGCCGTTGCGGTTCTTGTCCTTCCCATTTTTTTTGCCGCGGTACTGAATCGCTTTGCACGTTTTCGTTTCACGCTTTCCGCGAATTTGATTGCGCTTGTGCTTGCATTCATTGGCATCTTTTATCGCTTCAATTTTGTACTCGCCGCGCGATTCCTTCCCGCGGCGCTGTTGGTGACGATTCCATCTTTCATTTTGCTTGCGGCCTCATCCGCCTTAGCGCTTCGCCTGCGCACAAATGCCGCGACGTCTGTCCTTGCACTTTTTGCCGCGGCGCTCATTCCGATTCTTGGCAACTATTGTCTTTCGGATGCGCTCACAGATGGCGGCACAATTCCTTTTAGCTATTTCTTCTGGGCGCTCACCGCGGCACTTCCCGCGCTCGTTGCCCTTCTCCTCTTGGGCATCACACTTTTCAAAGGACGTGATTTAGCATGAACGAAAACGAAGACATCATTGAGCTCAAAAATGTCTCGCGCACTTTTCGCGACTTTTGGTTGCGCCCCACCGTGCAAGCGGTCGATTCGCTCAACTTAAAGATTCACCGCGGCGAAACGTTTGGACTCCTCGGCCCCAACGGTAGTGGAAAATCCACGACGATTAAAATGATTCTTGGGCTCCTTGCGCCGACGTCTGGCACAATCACCCTTTTCGGTTTGCCGCCGCGCGCCATCGCCGCCCGCGCACGCCTTGGCTATCTTCCCGAACTCAGCTACCTCCATCCGTTCTTGACCGCGCGCGAAACCCTTTCCTACTATGCAGGCCTCTGCGGCCTTGACCGCGCGACCGCCAAGGAACGCACGGCAGAACTCCTCCATATGGTCAAATTGGAAGACGTTGCCAATCGTTCCGTCGGTGGCTTTTCTAAGGGTATGGCGCGCCGCGTCGCACTCGCCTCCGCCTTGATTGGCAAGCCTGAGCTCCTCATTCTCGATGAGCCAACCTCGGGCCTCGACCCTGTTTCCACGCGCGAAGTCAAACTCCTCATCAAAGCCCTTGAAAAGAATGGCATGACCATTTTGATGACGAGCCATCTCCTGGCCGATGCCGAGGATGTGTGCGATCGCGTGATGATTTTGAATCACGGCAAGTCCGTCGCCGAAGGTAAAGTTGCGGAGCTTGGGGAATCGCTGGAAGATTTCTTCCTCGCAAAAGTTGGAGATGCCGATGCGTTCACTTTGGCGCCTTTTCTTGCTTGAGTTCCTTTCGCTCGTCCGTTCGCGCACGCTCCTTTTCCTCATCTTAGGAACGCTCGCGTGGATGTTCATTGCACCACACATTTTGGTGGGTGACGGCACAAGCGAAGGCGCGCGGCAAATGATTATTCGCTATTCACTTGGCGGCGTTGCGACCATTCTTTCTATCGCTCTTCTCGCATCGGCGACAGGCTCCATCGCACATGAGCGCACCTCAAAACGTTTGCAGTTGACGCTCGTTCGCCCCGTGCACTTCACCTTCATCGCGCTCGGGCGAATTGCCGCGCTCGCCCTTACCGCGGCACTTATTCTCGCGCTCGCTTCCCTTATCTTGCTCGCCCGCGAATCCCCTTCCAAACCTTGCCGCCACGTCCTTTCGCCCATTCTTCCTAGCCCACGCGCCGAAGCCGAAGACATGTATCAAGCCTACATGGAAAGCCCCGACACACCCGACGCCGTTAAGAAAGCTAAAAAGGACGTCGTCCTTCGCCTCCTCGAGCGCCGCGCCATTGACCACTATCAAACCATTCCAACCAATTCTGCCGCGGCCTGGACCTTCAAGCTGGGCGAACAGATGGCTGGGAAAAGTGCCGCGCCTTCTATTCGCCTGCGCTTTTCCAATACCTACAATACTCGCGATGACGTCAGCGGCGTCCTCACCTTCAACCACTTTACCGGTCACTTCAACAATATCACCCAAGCCATTCTCGAAGTCCCGCTCTCCCCCACAACAAGCGATGCCACCACCAACACCCTCACCTTCTTCAATAATGGACACTCCGCCGTCATGCTCCGCCCGCGCGCCGACGTCCAAGTCCTCATCCCAGCCGACTCCTTCGCGGCAAATCTCCTCCGCGCCTACCTTGAACTCTTTGGAATCCTCACCCTTCTCATTTCATTTGGCGTCTTCCTCGGCGCGGGACTCGGCCGTGCCCCCGCCCTTTTTACCGCCCTCGTCGTCCTCCTCGTCAGCGAAATCAGCCCCTCCGTCATCGAGGAATATCCGGACGAGCTTGAAACCAAGCGGGTCGATCGGATTGGTCTGACCATCACACGTCTCGCCGCGGACGCTACCCACCCCCTTTCCTCCCTCTCGCCCCTCCAGCATCTGGCCGCGGATGAATGCATTGAAGCCGACGAACTCGCACGCGCAAGTGCGATGAATATCGTCATTTTTCCACTCTTTTTTGCACTTCTCTCCGCGCTTGTCATGCCCCGCAAAGAAGAATCCAACGCCTAATCCGCGGCACTTTTGCCTTCTCTCCTACACCTTTTAGCCCCCTCCGCCTACAACGTTAGCAAAATGTACGGTACTTTTTGGCAAAATGTACGGTACTTTTTGGCAAAATGTACGGTACTTTTTGGTAAAATGTACGGTACTTTTGGCTGATGTTACTGGCTAAAAGACCTGACGTTCCAGCCTCCCCCACCTAAACTGCCGCGCAAAGAGACAAAAAGCACCGGATTGGAAGAGGAACCAACCCGGTGCAAGGTGTATCATGTGATATGTGAGTTCAGAGAAATTACATGTTCGAGAAGAACTGGAAGCTCGCGTAGGCATCTTCGCCGTGCTCGCAAAGGTCGAGACCTTTCAATTCCGTCTTTTCGCTGACGCGCAACACCTTCGCACGTTTCAAAATGTAGAAGAGGATCAAGCCCAATCCAAACGCCCAGAGGCAGGTCATCCCGACGCCAATCATTTGGATGCCCAGGAACTTGAAGCCGCCGCCATAGAAGAGGCCCGCGAGCTCATTGCCATAGCCAAGCGAGGTGGGCGCGGCGAAAAGTCCCACCGCAATCGTGCCCCACACGCCATTCACGCAATGGACCGAGACCGCACCGACCGGGTCATCCACATGAATCTTATCGAAGAAGAACACACTGAACACAACCAAAACACCGCCAATCGCACCGATCAAAAGTGCCGCGTTCGGGGTCACCATATCGCACGGCGCAGTAATCGCAACAAGCCCCGCGAGCGAACCGTTCAAGGCCATGGTCAAATCAGGTTTGCCCATAACGATCCAGGCCGTAGCAAGTGCCGCGCATGTGCCGGCGCACGCCGCCAAGTTTGTGGTCATCGCCACACGGCTAATCGAGCCGATACCTTGTGTGTAACTCGCCGGGTTGAAACCGAACCAACCAATCCACAACAAGAGCACGCCCAATTCACCAATCACCAAGTTGTGGCCAGGAATCGGATTCGCCTTGCCATCGTGACGGTACTTACCAATCCGTGGCCCCAGCATAATCGCACCGGCAAGTGCGAGCCACCCACCGACCGAATGCACCACCGTCGAGCCCGCGAAGTCGTGGAACCCAAGTGCTTCAATCCAGCCTTGCGACGCCGCACCATGCAAGCTCCCCCACATCCAGTGACCCGACACTGGATAAATGAACGCACTCACAATAGCCGTGTAAATCAAGTAGCTCCGAAACTGAATACGTTCAGCGACGGCGCCCGAAACAATAGTCGCGGCGGTCGCGGCAAACATCGTCTGGAAGAAGAAGAATGTCCAGTCCCATGTGCCTTCACCCGCGAAGACGGAGGGCATACAAATGCCGCCCCACCCAAGCCAGCCGCACGCTTTCGACGCACCAAACATAATGGCCGCGCCGATGAAGTAAAACACGATCGAGCCGAGCGCGAAGTCCATCAAGTTCTTCATCATGATGTTCGTCGCGTTCTTAGCGCGTGTGAAGCCTGTCTCAACCAAGGCGAAGCCCGCCTGCATCACAAAGACGAGGATGCCGCCGACCAAGGTCCAGACGATATTCAAGTTGTCCTGCACGGCCGCGGCAGTTGGCGCGGCACTTTCTTCTGCAGCCCAGACGCCCGTCGCACCCAAGGCTACAAGCGCCATCAAAAGTAGTTTTTTCATTTGTATCTTTTGTCCTTTCTTGTTTGTGTTAGCCAATCGCGGCCGACCCTTTCTCGCCAGTGCGAATGCGAATGCACTCGTCCATCGGCAAGACGAAAATCTTGCCGTCGCCAATCTCACCTGTGCGCGCACCTTCTATGATGCCATCTATCGTCTTCTGAACGAATTCATCGTTCACCGCAATCGCGAGACGAATCTTCTTGAGAAGCGTGACTTCCTCAATGGCGCCGCGGTACTGGTGCACGTAGCCTTTTTGCTGACCGCACCCCAACGCATTGGAGACGGACATCTTATAAACTTCGCGCGTATAGAGTGCCTGCTTGACGGCGTTGAGCCGCTCAGGCTGAATGTACGCTATAATCAGTTTCATGTTTGTCTGGTCCTTTTGTATATGTTTGACGCCTGCATTTGCAAACGACAAAAAATGTATAGCACGAAGCGTGCCAAAGCACAGACAAATAGAAAAAGTGCCGCGGGCGCGGCACTTCCTATACACAAAATGTAAAAATGTGTTTACGCTCTTTTCATTCGGATGGCGTGGGCGAAGGCTCGGCTGGTGTGGGCTGAATGGAAAGAATGCAACGATAGAATTCCGCTTGGCCGAGCTTATAGTAGAAGGCGACAATAATTGAAGTCGGCAAAAGAATAAAGCTTGAGAATTTGACAAGAATTTCAAGCCCGATGGTGTTGCCCACAACAAGAAGCAAAATCAACACGAGGATGAGCGTAATCGGCCGCCAGTAAGAACAGTCCAAATAAAAGGCTTTCATTTTGTTGCCTTGCATGAGGCGGCAAGATTCACGAATGCATTTTGCCGCGGACCAATCAGGATGGTCGACTTTGAGCGGCCAGGCGAGTTGGTAGCGATAGCAGGCGATAATGGGCAAGAATAAAAGCGGCAGGAAAAGAATCGCAAGGAAGAACCAAAACATGAGACGAATCATAATTTGCAAGTAAAGCCCGAGGCAATTGAATGGTTGTGCAAAGCCCGTAAAGGCAGAAGAGAACCATTTGTCTTCATCGCGACGGACAGCTTTCAAGAGGAAGGTTTGCTCGCCGAAGGTGCGAATGGAAAGAAAGAGCAATTGGAAGAATACGAGAAAGACCGTCGCGAGCGTCATTTGATTGGCGATCACGCGCGAAGGAACAGACGTCAACAAGCCTTCGCCTATGAAGTTTTGAATCCACACTTGGATGAACGGAATCCACGTCGTCATGTTGTAATACGCAAGGATTTTGCCGATGCCTTGCATCGCAAGTGAGGTCGCTATTGAGACAGAGCAAAGAGCCCAAAAGACACGGCCGCCCCAGGGTGGACGCATCAAGGTTTGCCACGCGTAAGACCGAATTTCTGTTGACGTTTTCATGGTGTTCATTCCACGGCAGATTTTTTAGTAGGACTTCTTGGTCTTGTCTTTTGCGGCCTTGATTCGCTTTTCGCGCGCGGCACGTTTTTCGGAGTCGCCATAGTCGGGACCGATGAACCATTCGGGATGTTGCGCGGCACCTTCGCGGCACTTCGTAATTTTCGGGCGATGCTTTGAAACGTAAAGCCCCGCCTTGGAAACGTTCACAGGATGAATGTTGAGCTCCTTTGCAGGCGTGTCATTCTTGAGTGTGAAGTCGCCCTTCGTCGGGTCCTTGAAGTTGATATTGGAGACGAGCAGTGAATGTTGATCCGCGCCGAGTTTGTCTTGCCAATCCTTCTTCCATTCAAGCTTCTGAATGTAGGGAGTTTTGCGTCCGCAATTGATGAGGTTATAGTCAAAAGTATTCTTTGAGATATCCGCGCCTTGAACAAGAACGTAGACAGAGTTGGGGCAATCGGGATAATCCCAGACATTGTGGACGAGCTTATTTTTGGCGGCTTCCCCGCCAGACATATTCATGTTGTAGGACCACTGGATGAGTTCGGGGCGGCCGCACGCGGTGAAGACGTTATTGGAGACGAGCTGGTTGTGGTTCGAGTCCATCTTGAGGCACATACCGCTGACGCGCTCCATCACATTGTCGTAAATGAAGCCATCGCCGGGACCAGAATCGAAGTAAAGGCCGTGACAGTTCTGATAAAAGGAAAGCGGTCCATAGCCCGCGCATTTCGCAAAGCCGATACCATCGGTAATCCAGTTGCGAGCGATGGTTGTGAGGTGATTGCCCTGCTGATTGCACGTATAAAATGCCGCGCCGTCTTCTGTCTCAAGCATGTAGTGATGGACGCGATTGTCGGTCAGTTCGTGCATGCCGCCTGTATGGAAGACGCCCCAATGCGGCAGATCGTGTAAAAGATTGTGGCGAATGTGGAAGCCCCAGCCTTCCATGAAAATGGCCGATGAGCAATACGTCTCGTTGGCGACGTTGTAGATGTGACAATTCTCGACGACGGTGCCGTTTGGATTCTCTTGCGAGCCGCCTGTCATGTGAATCGCGCTACCGCCCACATCGTAGAAGTCGCAGTCTTGAATGCGGTGCTGCGCGCCCCAGCCGAGGTCAAGCGCCGTACCAACAAAATCGTGAAATTTACAACCAATAAATTCAACATCTCTGCCTCCTTCCACCAAAACCGATTGGTCCGCGGCACAAAATTCAACATCTTCAAATGTGACGTTGCACGCCCCCTTCAAATTGAAAACACGCGACATCGTCGGGATCGTAATCTTGGCCTTTACCATATCCGTGCCCTTCGGTGGGATGAAATAAAGCATGTGTGATTTGAGGTCGTGATACCATTCGCCAGGGGCATCCAATTCTTCACGAAAGCCCGCGACAAAATACGTATCGCCTGGGCGCGCCACGTCGCACATATTCTTTGCTGTCTTGATAATTTTCTTCTCCGCATCGAACGCGGCAATAGGGACGCGCGAGGAACCATATCTTTGCCGCGGAAAGATGGTCATGATGCCCTCGGTGGGGTTGGTCCAGTTGTGCCAATCCTTGTCGCTAATTTTGACGTCGGTGCGATTTTCGCCTCCAGGGAAATCGTACATGCTAATCCACTTGCCAGGAACAAATGCCCAGCCACCCGCATAGGGGTCCTTCGGGTCAAAGTTCGGATAGCGCGCAAGACGCATCTTGCGACCATTCAAGAAGAGGCCAGTCAGTTGGGTCGAGAATTCAAAGGCAGAAACATCCGCGACATAAACATCACTGCGCCCATTCATCGGCTTGCCCAAACGCCTCCAACCTTTGACGGGCAAGCTCCCATAGAAGATAGGCTTGCCGCCCGTAATGGTTTTGCCCGCGGGGCGAATAATAAGTCGTCCACCTTTCGCGGGAGCCATTGTGTTATCGATGTAAATCGCGCGGCGGAATCCATAGCCTTTAGGCTCAAGCAAGATTTCAATGTCGTCAGTTGTATTTGTTGAGCGAATGTGATAAACTTCTTTGAGTGCATCCTGAAATGAAACGCCACCATGACCAACAGGAATTTGAATTGCAGCGGCGAGAAGAAGCGAAGCAAACATATATTCTTTCTAACTTTGTTGAATTACTTGGGCTGAACTTCAGGTTCTTCCCAATCGACAAGCGGCAACCACACGCGGTAAAAGCTGCGCATATCTTCCGTGTTGCCCGCCGAAGCATAATCGCAAAATCCAATCGTGCGCGAAGGCTGATTGATGTGCACGCCCATGCCAAGGTGGGCCGCAACCGCAAGGCGCATCGAAGCGTCAGGCGGCAAACTGTCGCGGAACTCAACGGGATTATCGCCCTGTGCGCGCACGGGTTCGCTCAGGTCCCCATCGTGGAAGCGCACATCGCGCGCCAGCGTAATCGGACCACGCGTAAAGGCGACGTAGCCATTCAAAATGTGGCGTTGGACGGTCGAATCAAACGTGAGCTTCACCTGTTCGCCTGGCTGCCACACGCGCTTCAACGTGACATACTTTCCCGCCGGCGGCTCAAGGCGCGTCCCGTCCGACATTTGCAAAATCGTCTTCGTGCTCCACGCCGGAATGCGCAAGTGAAGCGTGAATTCTTTCGGCTCGGTAATACCCATCGTAAGCGACGTCGTGAGCGTCCGCGGGTAATCATTGAATTGATCAATTTCAATTCCACCAATGTGCGTCAGACCTGGCAGATATTGATTGAGCCAAATTTCATCGCCCCGCTTCATCGCGGCACTTTCACAAAACGAAATGAATCCACGCGCACCATTCGCGTTGCAGCAATTCTCCCACATCCGACACTGCCGCGGATGAATGCGTTCACGAATCCCCGCAAGCGCGCTATACGACGCAAAGGCCGAACCGTCCGCAGCAAGTGCACCAAGGTACGCATTGTAGAAAGTCTTTTCAATCGCATCCGCCCACTTCGGGTCGTCCGTCAACATCAGCAAGCGTTCGCACAATCTCATCCAAGTAATGAGAACGCAAATTTCCGATGGCGTATTCCACGCACGCGTCTGCTTCGCAGCAAATCCACAAAAGCGTTCACAATGCGTGCCGCCGCCCGCGATGTCAATCTCCTCTGCAAGCGCCTGTTCAGCCACCGTGCGTGCAATCGTGAAGGCACGCTTATCGCCCGTCACCGAATAGTAATCAAGAAAGCCCTGGCAACAGCTCATCTTTTCGTACGCCTTGTTGCCACTCTCCTCAGGCTTGCACTTCGCAAGCGGCGTCTTCGATTCCGTGAAACGAAAGAGTTCGGGTCCCTTCGGATTCGTCCCCAAATCATTCACGATCCACTCGGCATAATCAAGCCACGCCTTCTCGTTCGTCCGCTTGTAAAGCCACATAATCGGCTCCAGCACCGACCCATTCATCAGTCCATTGAACGGACCTTCTGCCGCGAGCGAGCGCTTCTTCTCGTTGAAGTTCGCCTTCACCCACGTAGCCAAGCGCTCCGTTGCCTCCAGCGCCTTCTTGTCGCGCGTCGCATCATACCAATGCATCAGCCCCATCATCACATACTTCGCGCCCCACACGTCGCACACATCGCCGCGGTTCGTCACCGTATAATTCCCAATGTACCCATCGTCCAATTGCGACTTCACAATCGTGTTCACGCTCGCGGCAATTTTATCCGACCAATTCACATCCGCGGCATATTCCGCCATCGGAACGGCCGCATGCATATACTTGCCCCAAAACTCCGTCTGCCAAATCCCCGGTTCCACAACGCCCCAACTACCCGTCTCCGTCTTATGCGTAAACGGCGCGGCCAAATACGCCACATCCTTGATCGCCATCTGGTTGCGAATGCACGCGTTCAAACGCTCCCCCGCCCAACCAAATACCTTCAACTGCGACATCTCAGCCGACGTCTTTTCCTGTACCACCGCGGCAAGTTTCTCCGCAGGCAATGCGGCTGCGCCCAACAGGACGCAGCCACTCAGAATCGAACCAATCATCATGCTTTACGTGCCTTCGCAAGGCCCTCAAGAATTTCCAACCCCGCAACCGGGATGCGCCCCAATGGATCCGGCCCAATGTTGAGCATGTAGTTCGAACCAATCAATGCGCACTTCTCCTTGATCGCGAGAATCTCCTTCACACTCTTATAATGCGTGTCCGTCGGGCGATACCCCCACGAATCATTCATCGTCCCAACCGTCTCATAAAGCCGCGTCGCATCCGGGTTTTCCTCGACCACATTGTCGCCGGGCGTGCGATAGTCCCCCAAATCATACCCCAAGCGCCCATTGATCAAACACCCCGGTTGATACTTGCGCACCATCTCCTTGAGCTCAACGCACTGCTCCTTCGAAATCGTGCACGGCACATCAAACCACAGCACACACAAGTCGCCATACTGCGTCAAAATCTCCTTCACCTGCGGCTTCGACTTCGCCTCAAAATATTGATTGAAGTCATACCCATCCAAGCTCGGCCAATCCCACGCATTGCGCCACGTCGCCTCGCCCCAATTCTTCTTCCCCGCCTCATTCTTCTCGCCGCCACCATTACGCTCGCTCCAGTCCAAATCCTGCGAATAATAAAGCCCAAACCGAATCCCCGCATCGCGGCACGCATCCGCCAGCTGCTCAATAATGTCGCGCTTATACGGCGTCGCATCCACCACATTGTACGTGGACACACGCGAATGAAACAGCGCAAAACCATCATGATGCTTCGACGTAATCACAAAGTACTTCATCCCCGCATCCGCCGCACGCTTCATCCAATCCTTCGGATCAAACAAAATCGGGTTGAACGCCGCCGTCAACTTCGAATACTCCTTCAGCGGAATCTTGTTGCCCTGCATAATCCATTCGCCATACGGATGCACACCCGTCTTGCCCTTCCATTCACCCCCCAAAAGCGTGTACAGCCCCCAGTGCGCCATCATCCCAAATTGCGCCTCCTTGAACCACTTCTTCGTCGCCGCAAGCGCGGCAGAATCCGTCGCAAACACAGGCTTCACACTCGCCAGCGTCGTAAACGCCGCGGCACTTCCAATGAACTCTCTACGTGTCATTTCTCTTTGTCCTTTTCTTTATGGTATTTTTCTTTCTTGTTCTTTTTTACTTCTTCGCGCCCGAGTCATACACCTCAAAACCATTGAGCCTCAACACCGTGCGCCCGTCACATTCAATCACGACAACCTCATTCGTCCCGCCCGCATTCTGGCACTTCTGCGAAATGCCGCGGTCCAATTCAAATCGTTTCTCCGCAAACCCAGTCTTCGTCGGCAACTCCCGAATCCGCGGATTACGCCACCACGAAAGCCCCGGCACAAACTTCTCGCCTTCCTTCTTCGGCGCATACTGGACATGCATCTGCAACCCAATATACCCCTTCTTGTCCACATCATCCAACACGTCGGTCACGAGTACCCCGTTCACCCACGTCTGAATGTGCGGCCCTTCGCACCTCACGCGCATCTCATTCCAATCCCCCTTCCGAAATGCCGCCTTCGCCGCATCCTGCCGCGCCTTCGGCGTCCCCACATCCAGCCACACAATCCCGTGCTGATACCCGCGCCGCTCCTCATCATAAATCCGCCCCACGTTATCTCCATTCGGCGTAATCTCGGCCTGATAACCAAAAATCTTCCGCCGCCCAGGATAATCACACCAGTCCAACGCCGGGTCATACGAACGATCCGTCGAACGGAATTGCACGCCCGAATTCCCGCCAATCAACTTAAACTCAACCTTGAAATCAAAGTCGCTATAAATCTTGTCGGTAATCAAAAACGTATTAATCCCAACCGTCCCCGGCACCGCCTCGCCCTTAATGAGCCCATCCTCAACGTAGAACTTATTCTCTCCGCCGCGAACAGACCAACCCTTCAGCGTCTTGCCATCAAACAAATCGGTGTACCCTTCCTCACCGAACCCAACCGCGGCAAAAACCGCCGCGGCACAACACATCGCAAGTCTCTTCATTAGACTCTCACCTCCCAACCATTGCGGCAGTAATCACGCTTCAACGCAATCCCATGCCCAGTCCCATTCGCAAACTCCATCTTGATCGGATCCCAATCAAAACCCGTGTCATACACATAGCTCATGTTGCACAACTGGCACAACACCGCACCACGCGCACCCACCTCCGCAGGCGAAATCGTCATCTCGCGCGACTTCACGCACTCAATGAAATTCTTTACCTGATTCTTGCTGTAGTACAATTGCACCGGCGCCTTCGCAAGGTCGTACATCTCCTTAATCTTCGCAATCGTCCCTTCAAGCCCCGTGTCCTTCTTCACGCCCGCGTCCGTGCCATAATCCTTGCCCGTGTACCCCGCCTTCAACGTAAGCCCAGCCGGATTCTTCAACTCATCCAACTGCTTGCGCACCTCCGCCGTCGGCTTCACCAATACGCCTTCCCACACTGCAATCTTGCCGCGGTTCACAGCCACCACCCCCTTCGTCCCATAAAACACCGTCCCCCACACACCAAACGGCCCATGGTACAACTCCACATCGCCATACGACTTCTTAAACAACATCCTCATCCCATACTGACGCCGCCCGCCATGGAACAAATTCGTCGAATGCGGCTCATCCGAACGAATGATGCGATACGGACCCGACTTGTCCATATCCAATCCCCACTGCGCAATATCCAAATGATGCGCACCCCAGTCGCCATTATACCCAAGCCCCGTCTCATCATCAAATCGCCAGAACATCGGATACCAGCAATGCACCCCAGGATTCTTCTCATTCTTATAATCCGCCGGCGCCAACTGATTCGAATACGGACGATACTTCGACGGCCCCAGCCACATATCCCAATCCAAATTCGGATTCGCCACCGACTCCTTCTCCGCATTCTCCGGATTGTCCCACTGCCTCATCGGGTGCGACGGCCCGCCCAACTTCTTGCCCGCAATGCCATAGTTCGCATCCACATACATCACATCGCCAATAATCCCATTCCTCACAACCATCACCGCCGTGCGAAACACATCCCAACTCCGCTGCATCGACCCGCATTGAAACACACGCCCATACTTCGCCTGCGCGGCAATAATCTTACGCGACTCATCCACATTGTACGTCAACGGCTTCTCGCAATACACATCCTTCCCATGCTTCATCGCCTCCACCGCAATGTACGTATGCCAATGGTCTGGCGTCGCAATCACCACCACATCAATCATCGGGTCATTCAATACCTCGCGGAAATCCGTGCACCACTTGCACGCCGCCTGCTGCACACCATTCTTCTTATACTCACGATCCACATGCGCCGCGCCCGTCTCCGCACGCTTCTTATCGCAATCGCACACCATCACCACGCGGCACCAATCCGCCATGTCATACGTGTTCGGATCCTCCGCACCCCAACCTTCACGCGCGCCCACAAACTGCGGCAACAACGCCGTCCACATCTGCATACCATAACCAATGCACGCCACATTCAACTTCTCGCCAGGCTTCATCTCCCGCAAGCCAACCTTGTTCGTCGCGTACCCAGCAAGCGTCGCCGCCGCCGCGCTCCCAAACAAAAAACTACGCCGATTCATGTCCATTCTCTACCTCTTTCTTTATCGTGTTTATTTCTTTTCCTATTTTACTTTTTACCCTTCACCGCACCCGCGGCACAAGGCTTATAAATCACATATCCAGTCTGGTACGTATCCCGCACATCGCGGTCCGACACCATCCCCTTCCGCTTCGGCCACTTCGCCTCAATCGCCCCACGCATCGCCGCCACCGCCGTCGCCTGGTTCACAACGTCCTTCCCCAGCACCGCGGCAAATCCACCCGGACCCTCAAACGAAATCTCATAATGCAAATCCCGCACGCTCATCTTCATCCCGCCACTCTGCACACCACTCCTCAACGCCCCCATCAAATACGCCCCCGCATCCAAATAAATCCCCTTCGTCTCCAACTCCGTCTTCACCTTCAACGGCGTCTTTCCCGCCGGATACAACACCGCCTCTCGATCGTCCGACCCCGCTCTCACGCCCACCATCGGAAACTCCTTCTGCAACGCGGCAAATTTCTTCGCGTCAATCTTCTCGCCCTTCTGACCAAACACATACATCGTCCCCTGCGTAAACTTCCCACCACTCATCACCGCGTCAATAAACCTCACCCGCGAATCATGCGCCACCGGCAACACAAACTTCCAAGTCGACGTCCCCTTTGAACGCAAATAATCATTCACTGGTTTCACATTCTCCGCGGCCTTCACACTCGCCCCAGCAAACGCAACCCCATGCTCCGCAACAAAACTGCCGCGCGCCGTAATCGCATCCCCATACGCAACCACCGCCCCCATCAACGCCAATGCTACAACAACCTTCTTCATTCTAAACCTCACTTCAAATCTTTCCCCATCTGCCACAAAACTGCCGCGGCCATCGCATCCCCAATTTGCAGCCCACCTTCCGCCGACGGATGCACCGCGTTCGCCCCCACTTCCTCCGTCACATCACACCGCGCATTCACCTTCTGCGTCTTGCGCATGTACCCATAGAACGGATCAATCGCCTGCGCCGTCCCAACAAATACCAACTTCGGATCATTCTGCATCTTCACAAACTTGTCCAAACACTTGTTCAGCGCATATCCATTCTTCCTCTGCTGCACATAATTCCAATCGCTCCCATAATTCGACGTGAACGCATTCTGAT
Organism: Anaerovoracaceae bacterium; assembly: GCA_963629255.1. Classification (GTDB taxonomy): domain Bacteria; phylum Verrucomicrobiota; class Kiritimatiellia; order RFP12; family UBA1067; genus UBA1067. The sequence continues at coordinate 1,201 of CAVGIZ010000014.1, read as the reverse complement.
CTCCCCCCAATGGCGTATTCGCAAGCAGTATCACCGTGTCCGGCAACATCTTCCGTATCGTCTTATAAAACGGCAACAACTCGTTATCTTCCCGCGCATACATCGTCTCCCACGTCGACTTCTCAACTTCCGCACGCGTCCCCTTCGTCCACCACGTCGCATTAATCCCCAACATCACAAACAAATAGTCCGGTGCCTTCCCTCCATTAATACGCCCCAGCCACGGCTTCTCATCCAACACAATCTTCCCCTTCTCCATCTTCAAAATCGGACTCCTCCGCAAATCCGTCTGCCAGCTCTCCAACTTCGCCACGCTCACCCCGAGCGCCTTCAACTGCTCACGCTCCGCCTCATCCTGCACATTCGCATACTCTTCCTTCCCCAGCATGTACTCCTTCAAATACGAATTGTAACTCCACCCACCGTAGCCATCATGCAACGCTCCATTCTCTTTCAACCGCCTCGTCCCAATGGGCGTATAATTCACCCAACCCGCCTTGCGAATATCCTCCATCGCCTGGTCCTGATACCCACATCCCGTCAGCGAATCACCAAACAACGCCAGCGTCACTCGATTCGTTTCGCCCCCCTTCGCCTTCGGCACCTTCGCCACCTTCACAACCGTCGTCGCCGCAATCGGATAATCATCTTCATCCGTCCACGCATTTATGACAAGCGTGTACTCCTGCCCCGCATTCCCCTTCCCAGGCTTCCAACTCCACCGATTCTTCCAGCTGTTCCCAACCTTCGCATACGTCTGAAACGCCCATTTTTCGGGCGTGCACGAATCAAACACATTCGCGTAATAAATGTTGCACTCAATTCCCGGCGCGGCATAAATCACCTCAGGCAAAACGAATTCAGGTTTCGCCTGCGCACTCGCGACCAATCCAAAAACTGCCGCGCCCAATATCAACTTCGTCGTCTTCATAATCTAAAAATCCTTCTTCGTCGAAAAACTTGCCACTCATTATACCATATTTCCGCCCAAACTTCAACCCCCATCTCAAAAAAATCTGCCACCCCACCACCAACCCGCGGCACTTCCACCGCGCAACACATTTATTCAATTGTCAAAGATCAATGCTGTAACCAGCGTATTCCCCATCAGTGCATCGTCATACCGACGCCACTGCCCATCAGCGAGCATCCAGCCCCTGCAAGCGCCCCCAAAAGCGCACCCAAGAACCCATACAACGCC
>CAVGIZ010000013.1:0-20036 GCA_963629255.1 Anaerovoracaceae bacterium | reverse complement strand
GCTCATTTGAAATTCGAACCAAACGTTAGATCAACGAGAGGTAGAGCTTCTCGATGTCCTTGACCGTGCAGTCGCGCGGATTGCCCGGGCGGCATGCGTCTGCGTAGGCCGACTTCGCCAGGAACGGCACATCCTCTTTCTTGAGGACGCCCTTCAAGTTCGCCGGAATGCCGACATCCTTCGAGAGCTTCTCAACCGCCGCAATCGCCGCCTTACGCGCATCGGCAATCGACTTCTTTTCGACGCCCTTGACGCCCATCGCGATTGCGATTTGACGATACTTATCGCCCGTCTTCGTCGCATTGAACTTCATCGCGGTCGGCAGGAGAATCGCGCACGCCTTGCCATGCGGCATGTCATAAAGCGCGCTGAGGCCGTGCGCCATCGAGTGATCGATGCCGAGACCGACATTCGAGAAGCCCATGCCCGCAATGTACTGACCGAGCGCCATGCCTTCGCGGCCCGCCGGCTTGTTCGCAACCGCATCGCGCAAGCTCTTCGAAATCAGGCGAATCGCTTCGAGGTGCATGAAGTCCGTCATCGGGCACGCGCCCTTCGTGATGTAGCCTTCAATCGCGTGGGTGAGCGCATCCATGCCCGTGAACGCGGTGAGACCCTTCGGCATCGTCGACATCATGACCGGGTCCACAAACGCAACGACTGGGATGTCGTGCGGATCGACGCAGACGAACTTACGATGCTTCTCGACATCCGTGATAACGTAGTTGATCGTGACTTCTGCCGCGGTGCCCGCCGTCGTCGGGACTGCGAGGATTGGCTTGCAAGGCTTCGTCGTCGGCGCGCAACCTTCGAGCGAGCGCACGTCCGCGAACTTCGGGTTGGCCATGATGATGCCAACGGCCTTGGCCGTATCCATCGAGCTGCCGCCGCCAATCGCGATGATGCAATCCGCCTTCGCCTTCTTGAACGCCTTCACGCCGTTCTTCACGTTTTCAATCGTCGGATTCGGCTTGATTTCCGAATAGAGCGCATAGGCGACCTTCGCCTTTTCGAGGAGGTCCGTCACCTTCTTCGTCACGCCAAACTTAATCAAGTCCGGGTCCGAGAAGACGATTGGCTTCTTGAGCCCACGCGCCTTGAGCTCGTCAGTAATGGCCGCGATTGCACCCGCGCCATGATAGGAGGTCTCATTCAGAATGATTCGGTTCATTTTTTTCGTTAGTCCTTTTTTAGGTTTATAAATCTTTTTAGAGTCCCATGCTGAGGAAGTAATAAATCGCCCAGTTGATTCCCAATGAATACAAGTTCGCAAAAAAGTCATCAATCACAATGCCGCGCCCACCGGGGATCACTTGCAACTGCCGCGCCGGTGGCGGCTTAATGATGTCCACCAATCTCACCACACAAAAGAAAATCACCATCGTCCACCACGGCAAACGCGCAAGTGGCAAACCAATAAACGAAATCGGATACAGCATCCATTCATCCGCGGTAATGCGCCCATCATCCTTAATCCCGAGCGTCTTCTCCGCCCTGTCACAAATCGGAATTGCCGCGAGCGTCAAAATAAGACACGCTGGGATCTGCGCCCACGCTGGCATCCCCGCCATCCAATACGCCAGCACCACACCCGGCAAACTACCAAACGTCCCAGGCGCAAACGGTGCAATCAGCCCCAAACAAAACCCTGAGGCCACAAACAAATTCAACTTCTCAAAATTCAACTTCAAAACGTTCTAAACCTTCCACACGTCCTAAGCCTTCAAAAGAGAGGGGAGCCTGAGCGTCGCCGCAAAAGCCCCCACTCCTTTAATTCACCGCGGCAAATTATTTCTTCGCCTTCGGCGGAACAAGCGCGTCCTTCGCAACCTTCGCCAGGCGGAACTTCGCAACCTTGCATGCAGGCTTCTTAATCACATCGCCAGTCTGCGGATTGCGGACCGTGCGCGGACCCTGCTTCTTGATGAGAAGCTTGCCAAGACCAGGAATGACCCAGCCCTTCTCATTCTGACGCGCACCTTCGTACGCGAGAGCGATGAGCTTCTCGTAGACCTTAACGGCCTGCACCTTCGTGATCTCGCCTTCTTCGGCGAGAGCCTTCATGATTCCGCTCTTGGTTGTCGGAATAACTTCCTTCTTTGCCATTTTACTTTAGTCCTTTGTTTTACCCGCGGAGGACCTATTCCCCCGCTTGATGCACATAATATACCATCTTTTCGGCCAATTTGCAAGCACGAAGTTAAAAAACCCCCTAAAATAAGGCAAAAAATCGCTTCCAACGCTCCCAAGCCCTTTTTTTCGAGCCTCTCGAACCCCTTCCGCCATTTTCTCACCCCCTTTTCCGACATCCCCCAACAAAGTGTCTTCACGCCATTTTCCTGCCCCGTGTCCTCTTTATCCCGCCCCCACATCACGCGCCCTCTCCGCCCCAATCGAGAACGCCGACGCCTCCCCCTTCGGTTGCGAACCCCTCCACATCCGCCGCGCCCGATTCACACCCGCTCGCCGCGACGCCTCACGTGCCTCTCGCGCCGCCTCCAACTCCCTCTCCACGTTTGGATTCACACCAATCGAAAATCTTGTCGTACCCCCTTGACTTTCGCGGTCAGAATATGGTATAATATGCGGCAAAGACAGATTGTCGAATTTAGCCTTGGCGGATTCAAAGGAGGAGTTTGCCTCGCCCGTCAAGCCAAGCTCGGCAATCTTGTCTTTTTCTACATACAACAACCGCCCCGCATTGATAAGGTTGATGTAGTGGTCTTCCCCATTGGTCGTCTTGGAATACGCACTCGCCATGTAGTTCCCATTCGCGTCAGGACGCAACACCACGACCACAGGCGCAAGCCGCCCATCCTTATCCTTCGCCTTCTGCTCCGTCAACACAAGGAAGCCCTTCTTCATGTTGTCATCAAACACCGCAACAGGCGACGCCACCGCCGATGCAAGGTCCGTCACCGCACCCGCATCAAGGTTGTGTTCCTTCTTGAGCTTCCTCAATACATACCCCTTCGTGTAAATCTGCCCCGCAGGAATCCCCATCGCTACAAGCTTCTCAGGCGTGTAGCCCATGATGATTTTGCCGTGTGCGTCATTCCCTTCCATCGCCCTCTCAATGTCCTCACGCAAATGCGGATTCACGCCACGCGCCCCACCAATCGAATAGCGCATGTCATCATTCGACCAGTCCAAACGCTTGTTCAGGTCAATCAAGTTCCCCTCGTCATCGTACGTCAGCTTATCAAGTGCCTTTATCTGATTCGCTTCCATCACCACGTACACATCGTCCGTCTTCTCACCCTTCATGGTCACGCCACCACCATAGTCACGGACATTCTTGAACACTACCCCATCGTAGCCAAGGGCTTTCGCCTTCGCCACAACGTCACGCGTCGTCATCTCTTCCTTTTGGAAAAACCCATCACCCAACTTCGGACTATACACATAAGACTGAGTGCCATCTTTCGAAGAAATCAAATTGTCCTCTTCCAAGACCCCCGGCATATAAAGAGGCAGACACTTCTTCGCCGATTTGTATATCGCCGTCCCAAAAATGTCACGAACGGCATTCAAAAACTTTTCTTCTGTCGCGAACTCTCGCTGATGACTGGAACTCCCATCAGAAGTCTCTTCGATATAAACAAGACGATACTTGCTAATCTTTCCATCTTCATCAAAATCAACCATCATTTTAGCGAAGGTGAAAGTTTTAGCATCCTCCGGGATGTTTGAATCATCCTGAATCTCATTCCAATACCGCCCCTTGCAGTCCACAATGTACGGCTTCTCCATCCGCAGAACAACGTTGTAAATCCCGCTCTTCTGCCCTGACATCTCAAGATACGTGTCCACCACTTCTTGATACGACATGCCCTCGGCGTACAAACTCGCAAAGAGTTCCTCGTCTGCGGTTAGCTGTTGCCACTCCCCACTCTTCAGATTCCTCCTGATAGGAACAATGTGTGCATTCTTCCCAACCTTCCCCTCAGCCTGCAACTCGGCCAACGCTTCCTCGGCTTCCTCCTCTTCCTCATAGAGGTCTATCTCGTCGCTTTCCTCATTGAGATGGAACTTTTCATACTTCTTATACTTCTCCTCCATCCCGTCAAACCATTGCTGATTCGGGTTCTCATTGAAAAGCTTAATCGCCCATCCGCGATTTTTCGCCGCGCCCTCATTCATCAACCACGACTTCGCTTCCTCAAAGTCCACAAGCCCCGGACGCTCGAGCGCATCAAGCACTTCATCTCCAGTATACAAATCCAAATAACTCGACGCGGTATTGGGCGTCTTCGCAAAGAAGTACCCAATGTCGTCCGTCTTGCCAAACTTCGTGAATCCACGTCTCTTCGTCCCGTGAAACGCAGGCAACAACAACCCGCCTTTCTTTTTAAGCCTCCTCTGCTCCTTCGCAAGCAACTTTCCAAGCGGCGTCGTCAAAAAGTACTCCCACGCAAGCTTGTATTCCGGATAGAACTTGTCGCGCCAATCAAAATAACTCAAGTAGGGTTCGTCCTCTTTCTTGTTCTTGATGTACGCTTCATACTCCTTATTGAGCCGCTCGTTCACGCTATGTGTGTCCACATCTTGATACCACGCGTCCAACGCCCCAATCGAAAATCTTGTCGTACCCCCTTGACTTTTGCCACGAATTTGTGGTATAATATGCGGCAAAGCGGCAACCACATCCTCCTTGCGAGGGACGGAGGCTGTGCGTAGGGCAGGAGGAACTATTTGGCTTACTCCTGTTTCATCCGCTTTGATTCTATACCCCGTCAAAACAAGTTGCCCATTCCCATTGTCGGCAAAGATTCCTTCCACGCCATCCTTACGCATGTACACCTTGTTCCCTCTGCGTTCGGACGTTGTGCCGCGTTCAATTGCGTCACCCACGCGAAGAGCCGTCTCAAGAGCCTCGTCAAACGTCTCCCCATCCTTCAGCATCCGCGAGTAAATGATATGGAGAAGCCCATGCCCACCACGAATGTTCCCATTCGCGGTGACGTGTCCGGGCGTTCCAAACTCGTAAGCAACATCCCCGTACTCATTGTGAATCACCGCATCCTCGCCACGCGCAAACTTATCAAGTGCCGCGTCCATCCCCACCCCCAACGAGAACCGCGTACCCGCCTCCCCAGCAAAACGCCCAGGAGACACCTGACGATACTCCGCAAAAATGCGACGCCCCTCCGTCTTTAACAAATTGGTAAGTTTCGCTCTTTCTGTTTCGGGGTCGCCAAATTCAAATCTGTTTGTCGAAGGGTTATTCAACGAAACGCTATTATACAAGTATTTCCCGTCAATAATTTTCAGCTCTGTGATTAAGCCGTATTTGTATATTATACCTCTTTTCTTATCTTTCCAACGATATAAATCCCCGTCTTTATTCCATTCCTTTTCAATATCATCGTCTTGTGCGTACTCAAGGAGCCCATTCTTACGCCATTGCCGAAAGCCATTTGCTCCACTCGTGCCTTTGCGATAGAACTCAGTTTGCACAATCTCACCATTAATAAGTTCGTAATCCGCCCAACGCCCATACGGGTCACCCGGAACCTTCATATTAGCAAAAGGAATGTTCGCGAATACATGGTCCGTTCTATCCCACCATTCTTCCGGTTGCTCGTCCTGTTGTGGGAAGTTTTCTTTCACCCAAGTGAAATAATCTGTCTGTTTTAATCTTCCTTCTTCTGTTTCAAGCCAACTACCCCATTCTTCGGAATAATCCTTGTACTCAAGGTCCATATCTTTGTCCGTCGCCATGAATGCAAGCAACTTTCCATTCTTAAACGCGACGCGCTTCGGCAATGCGTTATAGTGTTTCCAATAGTACCGCGCATCATACTCCCCATTCGTCCCATCGCTCAAATGCCCATGCCCATCGCCGTGAAGTAAGCACCATGGGTTCGCATCCTCGCCCCAATGCGTGTTGATAATCTCACGCATCGCCTGCTGGCTCTCGCGGCTTTCATCCACGAGGTACGTCGTCACGCCGTGTCCCATATCCCGCTTGTCGCTCAAGTACGGCACCGTGTCAGGGTCAATCATCTTTGCCTTCGGCTTGAACTCGTGCAACGCCTCCATCAGCTCGACAGGACCCGCAAACTGCATCGGGTCCGCCTTCGCCTTCTCCGCATACTCCAACGCCTGCGTCACCTTTGGCGCATCCTCAGGCAAACGCAACCGACCCTTCACATACCAATTGAGTGCCGCCTTCTGCGCCTTCGGCGTCTCAAACTTCGCAATCTCGCCCATCGTCGCGTCAATTTCTGCCGCGTCCAAATCGGGCCGCTTCTTCGCAATAATCGCGCGATACTCTGCCGCCTTCTTCGAACCAATCGAGAAGCGCACATCCTGCTCCACCGCGGCGATTTCATCCGCGGCATCGGGGTAGTTGACGCCTGCTTCCTTCTGCACCCCACGCGGCTCACCAATCGAGAAGCGCTTTTCACCGTTCACCCACTTGTGGTCAACTCGAATGTTGTCATCGCGGAACGACACATAGTTATACTTCTGTGTGTCGCCTTCCCAACTCTCAAACGGCATCTTCAACCCATCAATGTCCGCCCTCACAAGAAATGCCGACACCTCTCGCGGCGTCCATCCCCTAAACCCCCTAAACGCACGCTTGATGATGTCCTTACCCGTCACCGCGCCGCGCTCCGCCTTGATTTCCTCAAGGGTCTCCCGCACCTTCTCGCCAATCCCCTCGTTCTTCGCCTGCGCCAAAATCCGCTCCTCGTTCTCCGCCGACAAGGGCTTCTCCCACACAAGCAAATGCGATTCATCTCCGGGCGCACGATTCGTAAAGAACGTCTGCTCCAACACTTGGAACGGCTCATCCATCGACGCCATCGCTCGCTTAATCGCCTCCGTATCCACGCGCCCATGCCCCGTGTGTACCGACTGCATCATCCCACTAAACGCCTTGTTCGCCATCCGCGCATATTCCGTCGCCGTATTGAACGATGGCGAGGCATACAGTCCATGACCATAAATCTGCGCCCCAACGCCCGTCCCCACATACTTCAAACTCGGCTTGTCAAAATCCGCCGCGCTCCCCGTGTAAAGCCCACTAATCGAGAATCTCGAATTACCCCCTTGACTTCCGACCCCATTTTGTGGTATAATATCCGCGTTTTCAGGAGAGTTGCCCTCCGCGTTATCTCCTGCGAACGGTTTACGACTTGCGGAGTTATTCGTAGACCTGTCATAGACCTCTCCCTCATTCGTGAGGAGGAGGTCTTTATTCTTAAGCCACGCACCCGTCATATCCCGCACATGCGCCGACAGCGGCCCAATAAGCGTATCGTTGACAAGCTTCATCACAACGGTGTTCGACCGACCATCTTTATTCGTAAATTTCTTCAAGAAGATAACGATGTCGTTGCTACGCGCATCCTTCTCGTGAAGGGCCGCATCAAAGTCCGTCAACACTTCCGGAACAAGCGGCAGGGACTTAGCGCGAATGTTGCTCCATCCCTCAACTTCTGCCGCGCTCACCTCGCCTCTGCGCACCATCTCAAGCCCCTTGGCCGCATCCCCATTCGCCTTCGCAATCCGCCCCTTCACAATCTTCGTGCCGTCCGCTCGCTTCCCGCCTTCGCACACAAGCTTCCCAATGTGACCCGGCGTCGCCGTGAATTCACGATACCCATACTTCGGAATGTAGAACTGGAATGTCCGCCCCACCATATTCTTCTCAAACCATTCCAACGCCGCCTGCGGCGTACCACTCGCCAAACGCTTCGGCATCACCGCCGCAGGCAACTTCTCCATATACGCCTTGAACCGCTTCACCGATTCCGCATCATCAAGCTTCCCAATCCCACTCAACGAAAAACGAATGTCAGGATTCGACCAATCAAACCGCCTGTCAACAGGAATGATGTTCCCATCATCATCATACGTCACATCATCCACACTCTTAATCTGATTCGAGTTCATCACCACATAAACATCGTCCACTCCTACGCTTTCTTCCGTTAGACCACCACCATTATCAATCACATTCTTGAAGATGACACCATCATAGCCAAGGGCTTTCGCCTTCGCCACAACCTGCCGCGTCGTCATCTCTTCCTTTTGAACAAACCCAGTATCCAACTTCTTGCTATACACATAAGGTTCAATCGCCCATTCGGAAGAAATGAGATTGTCCTCGTTTAATACCCCCGGCGCAAAATTAGGTAAAATCCTCCTTGCCGTTTCGCTCATCGCCGTCCCCAAAATATCGCGAACGCCATTCAAAAACTCTTCTTCCGTATCGTACTCATGCGGACGAGCAGAATGAGTTATGCCGTCAACCTCTTCGCTATACCTTAACTGATACTTTCTAATCTTTCCGTCTTCATCAAACTCAACCCATATCCGCGCCACATTATAAACTTTAGCATCCTCCGGAATATGCGAATCATCTTGAATCTCATTCCAATTCCGTCCCTTGCAATCCACAACATACGGCTTCTCCATCCGCAACGCCACATTGTAAATCCCGCCGCCGCCAACACCTGGACGCTCCACTTGGTAAAGTTTGACAGCTCTCCCATAAGGAATCTTCCCCTCATAAAACTCCTCGCCTTTGTAAACGTCCCCTTCAGCAATCGTCACTCCATCATAAATTTTCGCCCATTGGTCACGCAATCTTTCGGCGTCCTCTTTCGCCTCATAAGCCTCAATCAATTTTTTATCCGTTCGCGACAAAACCTCACCGTCTGCTTTCTTGACAACCCATCCATGTTGAAGGATATTCTCGACAACGACTTCTCCATCAACTTCTCTCTCATACTTGTGGCTTCGCAACCAATCAATGGCTTCCGTATAGCCAATCAACCCCGGACGATTGAGGTTCGTCTTATTATTTCCACGAACGTAGCTCCCCGCCGTCACTCCCGACTTCGCAAAGAAATACCCGATGTCGTCCGTCTTTTCAAACCTCGTAAAGCCTCGACTGTTCGTTCCATGGTGCGCCAACAAAAGTTGCCCACCAATCTTCTCCACTTCCTTGCGCTCCTCGTTCAGCCGCGCCGCCACATCCTTCGCAATCGAAAACCTCAAATTACCCCCTTGACTTCCAACCCCATGTTGTGGTATAATATCCCCCGTCAAAGGTGAGTAGCCATCCGCTTGGTGTATTGCCACCTTCCTGACAACCTCCGTGAGCGGCTCACATTTGAGCGGAGGAGTTTCTTTCCCTACCATCACAGCGGTAATCTCTGTCAAGTCCGCATCCACATTCCCATACTCATCAAGACGCGTAATAATATCCATTCGCTTTTTGTCAATGGTCTCCCCGACAAAAACAATTCTATCACGCGAAGAATTTTCATCAAGACGTGCAAAACATTTTTCTGCCTTAAGAATGCTTTCAATCCGCGCAATGTTCTCCACCTTCAAAGGCGACCAAACACGTTCGGGGAAGTTTTGTCCCACGGCGGTTTTCCCTCCATGCGTGACGGCATGCACACAGTAAACCGCCCAACTTTTAGAATTATCAAGCCCACGCTCAAGATTCTTTGTGTCAGGCGCAAAATAAACACACCGCCCATCGGAAAGTTCAATCACCTTGTGCGCATAATCCTTGAAGAATTGATTCGCGGCAATCGCAATTTGCAACTTCTCTCCATCCGACTTAAGCCGAATTCGTCCATCCTTTACTCCATCATCAATGAAGTTGGCAATTTCCTCACGAACAGACTTTTCCGAAACATTCACATGCCACTTCTCAAGCTTCGCCTTCGCACGTTCTACTCCCCCAATCGAAAAACGAATGTCCGAATTGTTGTTCCAATCGAAGCGTCGCGAAAGCGGAATAATCTTCCCATCATCATCACGCGTCACACCCGCGACAGACTTAATTTGCTTTGCATCAAACACCACATACACATCATCCGCCTCTTGCGAAGCATGATTCGACCCCGCGTCACGAATGTTTTGGAAAATAACACCATCGTAGCCCCACGCTCTCGCACGATGCACAATGTCGCGGGTCTTCTCTGTCGGATAAAACACCTTCTCACCTTCTCGAAGATTCCAAGGTTGGCCCGGATATAAAGTCCGTTCCCGTATTTCTCCTGTAGAAGGGTCTTTATAAAAGGCCACCGCATGATTAGCGTCTTGAATTTGATTCCACTTCGCCCCCTTGCAATCCACAATATATGGCTTCATCATCCGTAGCGCAACATGGTAAATGCCGCCACCATACTTCTTCTGCTCGCGCACATACCCCTTCGCCGTTGCCCGGCTCTTCGCAAAGAAGAATCCAAAATCAAAAGTGTCCCTAAACTCCGTAAACCCATAGCTACTCGTCCCATGCCATGCAAGAAGAAGTTTCCCGCCTTCCGCCTCAATCCTTTGACGTTCCTTCTCCAATACCGCCGCAACCCGCTTATTCACACCTTCCCAATCCGCAATCGAGAACCTCGAATTACCCCCTTGACTTCCGACCCCAAAATATGGTATAATATGCGGCGTTGACTTGGAAGTGAAGACCCCTCCTAAACCATCCTTGTCAACAACCTCGGCGAGGGGATTAAGTTTGCCGGGGACTTTCCCCTTTTCATACACACTCGTCACATCGCTCAAGTCTGCACGATAGTTCCCGTCTTCAAGCGGCTTGGCAATAACTTTCGCGTAGGCCTCATCATTCAACTGCGAATAGAAAATCACATTCCCATTCTTGTTGATTTCCGCCTTGTCCTCAAGCACAATCTTCTCAAGCATCGGATTGACCACCTCAACCTTGCTCTTGTTGTAGGCGCGGTAGTTCTTCCCTTCCTTGTCCGTTTGATTGCTCGTCACCTGATGCAGGGCATACTCCGCCCACGCCGCACTCTTGTCGCCACCATTGCGCTCAAGCGTCGCTTCGTCCGGAGCAAAGAACAATACCGCCCCCGTCGAAAGCTGAATCTTCATCTTCGCATACTTCTTGAAGAACTCCTGTGCCGCAAGTTTCGCCGCGAGCTTCTCCCCATCCGTACCACGCACATCAATGCGCCCATTCGAAAGAAGGCTATCTAGCGCGGCAGAAATTCTCTCCTCGTTCACACCCTCAAGCGCGGCAGAAATCCGCTTATCCGCCCCAATCGAAAACCGCGCCCCATGCCGTTCCTTCGCCTCCATCAACTCACCCGCCGTCACGCTCGGCTCTTCCATCCCCGCCTGCTCGCGGAAACTCTTCGCTCCCTCCGCGTCAATCACAATCCGCCCCTCAACGAATGTGTCCGATACCGGGTCATACACCTCGTTCGGCACCGCGTTCGCCGCGTCCTCCGCACTCGCCACCACCACGTCCGGCACAATAATCTTCACCGACGAAATGTCACGATACAACCGAATCAACCCATCCGCAAACTTGTCCAATGCCTCATTCGACAAAAGTTGCTCATTCGCGAGCCGCCACCCATTCTTCGTCTTTTTGAGGTTCACCGCTTCCGGCGGCAACCCATACACCTCCGCCAATTGGTCCACCTCCGCTTGCGTCACAGCCTTCCCACTCTTCGCCTTCCACGCCGCCGCATACGCCGCCCGTGCCCTCTGCGCCCCCTCGCCATCAAGATTCTTCGCCTGCCAAAGCCTCGGCATCGCCTTCGTCGCTTCCTTCCGGTTCTTCAGCATCTTCTCATTCATCGCCTTCTGCCGCGCTTCCTCTGCCGCCTTCGCCTCTTCTGTCGCTTTCTCTTCCTCAAGAAGCACCTTCATCTCGGCCTCGTACTCCGCCTCAATGCGGTCAAGCTCCGCCTGCTCCTCCGCCGCAATCTCCGCGAGCACCTTATCAAGCTCCTCATCCTGTTCCTCGCGAACCTCTTCCTTGTGCGCCTCCTCTTCCTTCCACGCGTCATACTCCGCCACCGCCTGCGCCGCCTTCAATTGGTCACGCTTCTCCGCCAACTTCGCCTCCCACATCGCGGCAAATTCCTTCTCAACACGATTGCGCTCCTTGACCTCAAGAGCCGCCTTCTTCAGCTCCTCGTGCTTCCGCGCCTTCTCTTCCGCCGCTTGCTTCTCAAGCTCTTCCGCTTCCTTCGCGAGACGCTCCGCCTCCGCGAGGAAAACTGCCGCGGCGTGAGGACGCATGTGGTGACGAACTTGACGGCGAGCGAGCGTGAAGCGCGATATGGCAAGCGTGTGGTGAGATCGGCTACATTTGTGCAAATCGATTGCATTTGCGGATGAGGACAAGCGGCGGCCGATGGTGTTTACGGGCCGCACGCCGCCGAGCTGGCGGAAGATGGACCCAGGCTACGCGTGCAACCTCGGCCTTGCAATTCCGTTTCGGAAGGCATTTATCGAGACGTTCCCAGAGGAGCATCGCACGCGCGACTTGAAGCTCCACGAGGCGTATTCGCGCGTCATCCTGAATTTGGGCCCTAACCTCGCTGATAACACTCGCTTCGGCGGAACGAAACCGCGCAGCAGTTTTTCCGCAGTCCCGTATCAGTCTCTAATCAATCCGCCGCGGTTGCGGCGATTCCATCGCCTGGTCAGGTCACGGGCGTGCCAGGCCCCGCCGGCGTAAACGGCGACAAAATACCACCATTCACTCCAGGCTCGCCTGCAAAAAGGATCATCCCTTCCGAAACGCCCACCGACATCTTGCGCGGCGCCAAGTTCGCCACAAAGACGACCTCCTTGCCAACAAGTGCCGCGGGGTCAGGATAAGCGCCGCGAATGCCCGAAAAAATCGTCCGCTTCCCGAGGCTGCCCGCATCCAAAACGAACTTCAATAGCTTCGAGCTCTTCGGTACAATCTCACACGATTCAATCGTTGCAACCCGCAAATCAAGCTTATCAAACTCAGGGAATTGGATCTCCTCCTTCAGCATAGGAACTGCCGCGGCACTTTGCTTCGCCTTATTCTTCGAGGCGCGCGATTCATGCGCAACTTCGCCCGAGTCCGCAGGCTTGACCGTCGCCGCCGCCACCATCGCATCGACCTGCTTCGCATCAATACGGCTCGCAAGATATTCATACGGCCCCAGCGCACAATTCTCACGCGCGCTCTGCACCGAATCCCACGTCCATTCCGCTTCGCCAAAAAGCTTCATCGCCTTATCCGCATAGGCTGGCAAAATCGGCTTCAAATAAATCGCGATGATACGGAACGCATTAAGTGCCGCGGTCAACGTCGTGCGCGTCGTCTCTGCATCCGTCTTGACAGTCTTCCACGGTTCGCGCCGATCAAAGTATTCATTCGCGGCATCCGCCAAACGACAAATCTCAACGACCACCTGATTGAACCGCCGCTCCTCATAAAACGCGGCAATTGTCTCGCCCGCAGCGCGGCACTTTTCCACAAGCGCACGCCCCTCGTCATCCATCGTCCCCAACTTGCCGTCCAGCTTCTTCTGCAACATCTGCCCACCACGCGACGCAATGTTCGTAATCTTCCCCACAAGATCAGAATTGACCCTCTGCACAAAATCAGTCAGATTCAAATCCATGTCATCTGTCGTGCCACTCAATTTTGCCGCGTAATAATAACGTAGCGCCTCTGGAGGCAAATGATCCAGGTACGTCCGCGCATTCACAAACGTCCCTTTCGACTTCGACATCTTCTCACCATTGACCGTCAAGAAGCCATGCACGAAAACCTTGTTCGGTTCCTTGAACCCCGCCACGTGCAACATCCCCGGCCAGAACAAACAGTGGAAACGAATAATGTCCTTACCAATAAAGTGGTAAAGCTCCGCCTCAGGATCTGCCCACAAATCGGTTTTCCCATGCGTCGCCGCCCAATTGCGCAAACTCGCGATATACCCAATCGGCGCATCTACCCAAACATAAAAGTACTTGTCCTTATACCCCGGAATCTCAAACCCAAAATAAGGCGCGTCACGCGAAATGCACCAACCCCTGAGCGGCTCCTTGAACCACTCCAAAAGCTTATTCGAAACGTCACTCGTCGTGTGCTCCGGGATCCACTTCTCCAAATAATCATGTTGCGGTTCAAGCTCAAAATAAAGGTGTTCCGCGTCCTTCACAACTGGCGTCGCCCCACACGTTGTGCAAACTGGATGCCCCAATTCTTCCGCGCCATACGTCGACCCACAATGATCGCAACTATCGCCATACTGCCCTTCCGCACCACACTTCGGACACGTCCCCTTCACAAAACGATCTGGCAAAAACATCTTGCAATGCTCGCAATAAAGCTGCGGCGTCGTCTTCTTCGTAATCGCCCCACTCGCCTTCATCGCGGCATAAAATTGCTCAGACAATTCCTTGTTCTCCGGCGAGTTCGTTGTGTAATAATTATCAAACGAAACTTGGAAGTCCGTAAAATCCTTGAGGTGCGTTTCGTGACTACGCGCAATGAGCTGCTCCGGCGTAATTCCTTCCTTACGCGCCCGAATCATAATCGGCGTCCCGTGCGTATCATCCGCACACACATACACACACTCATGGCCGCGCAACTTCTGAAAGCGCACCCAAAAATCCGTCTGCACATATTCAACGAGATGCCCCAAATGAATGTCCCCGTTCGCATACGGGAGCGCGCTCGTCACAACAATTTTACGTTTCTTCTCTGCCATAGTTTGGATTCCTTTTTTCCTTTTATTCTTCGCCCGTAAAGAGCGCGTTCGTTGCGTAATAAGGGTCGGACGTGTAGCGGCACCCCAGCCGCCGCAACCCAGCCTGATCACCCGGCGTCACAATATGCGTCATGTGCACTTCGCACCCGCGCAATTCGTTCAACTTCTCCATCGCAATTTGTGCCGCGGGATTCGTCGTCGATGAAATCGCCAGCCCAATCAACGCCTCATCCAAATTGAGCGATGTATACCCAACCTTCAAAATATCCTTCTTCATGTGCGCAATCGCATGTATGACGTTCGGCGCAATCAGCGGAATCTGCGCCGGTATCCCCGAGATCGCCTTCACCGCATTCATCACCATCGCCGCCGCCGCGTGCATCTCATCCGAATTCCGCCCCGTCACAATGCGCCCATCCTGAAGCTGAATCGCCGCACCCGACACAATCGTGCCACCAGCCTTCCCCTTCCCACTCATCCGCGCCGCCTCCGCCGACTTGCGCGCCGCGTCCACCACCACACGATCCTCAGGCTTCAAATCAAGCGACTCCATCAAATTCTTCGCCCGCTCCACCGACTCGCGATCCGTCGTCCCCTCCGCAAACTGGCATTGATACCGCAAAAACCTCCGAATCACTTCTTGCTTCGACGCCGCCTGCACCACCGCATCATCAATGATACCAAACCCAATCCGATTCACACCCATATCCGTCGGCGACTTATACGGGCACGCCCCATTCGTCATCTTCTGCCAAATCGCCACCAACAGCGGAAACGCATCCACATCCCGATTGTAATTCACCGTCTTCACCCCATACGCCTCCAGGTGATACGGATCAATCATGTTCTGATCTTTCAAATCAATCGTCGCCGCCTCATACGCGATATTCAATGGATGTTCGAGCGGCAAATTCCACACTGGAAACGACTCAAACTTCGAATACCCCGCCATGTTCCCATTCCGATACTCATGATAAATCTGCGTCAAACACGTCGCAAACTTCCCCGACCCCGGCCCCGGCGCCGTCACCACCACAATCGGCTTCTCCGTCCGCACAAACTCATTCTTCCCATACCCCATGTCCGATACAATCGTATCCACATCCGCTGGATACCCCGCCGTCTTGTAATGATAATAAACCCGCACCCCACGCCGCTCCAACTTCGCGCGGAAAATCTTCACCGCGGTCTGCTCCTGATACCGCGTAATCACCACGCCCCGCACCGTCAACCCCAGCGAACGCAAATCATCAATCAACTTCATCGCGTCATCCGCGTATGAAATCCCAAAGTCCGCACGCATCTTCTTGCTCTCAATATCCCCCGCGTACAAACACAAAATAACTTCCGCCTGATCCTTCAACGTCTGCAACAGCCTCAACTTCACATTCGGATCATACCCCGGCAAACACCGCGCCGCATGAAAGTCATTCATCAACTTCCCGCCAAACTCCAAATAGAGCTTCCCAAACTTCCCCGCTCGCCGCCGAATCTCCTCCGATTGCTCGGCGAGATACTTCTCATTATCAAATCCTAGTTTCATTGCTTGTTAATCTCGTCAAGAATTTCCTGAATCCGCCCCTTGCACTTACCGCAACCACCGCCCGCCTTCGTGAAGTTCGTCACTTCCTCCACCGTCGTCAACGCATTCTCAGTAATCACACGCCGCACTTCATTCTCCGACACATTATAACACGTGCACAAGAGCGTCTCTTCCAAATTCCGATCCGTATTCTTCCCCGTCTCGTAATTCTTAATCGCCGCTTCCATCGCCTCGCGCCCCATCACACTGCAGTGCATCTTCTGCGGCGGCAAACCACCCAAATAATCCGCAATCTCCTTGTTGGTAATCTTCTTCGCTTCCTCCAATGTCTTACCAATCACCATCTCCGTCAAAGCCGACGAACTCGCAATCGCACTCGCACATCCAAACGTCTGGAACTTCGCCTCACTTATCCGTCCATCCGGACCCAACTTAAACTGAAACTTCAACGCATCCCCACACGCGAGCGACCCCACCGTGGCCGTCCCGTCTGGATGCTCTATCGAACCCACATTCCGCGGATTCCTAAAATGATCTAGCACTTTGTCTGAATAATTCCACATCGGAAAACCTCTTTTACTATAAATCGTATGCCTTTATCTCTGAACGGGACTATATTATACCATATTTTCGCCCGTCTGTATAGAGGACATTTTTAAATCTTTTCCGCGGCACTCTTGCCGCGGTTGGTGCACCTGGAGGGACTCGAACCCCCATGCTTTCGCAGTGGAACCTAAATCCACCGTGTCTGCCATTCCACCACAGGTGCAACGCTTTACTTCCCAAGCTTCTTCTTGTGCGCGAAAAAGACCTTCACCTTGTTCGCAAACGAACTCATCTCCGGATACGTCCCGCCCGAGACAAGCCCCTGAAACGCTTCCAACGCCGCGCGCTGCTTCCTATCCAAATTCGTCGGCACCTCAAAAACAAGCCGCGCATCAAGGTCGCCCGCAAAACCGCCGCGGTGGCTCGGCACGCCCTTGCCACGCAAACGAAACACCTTCCCATTCGGCGTTCCAGCCGGAATCTTCAACTGCGCCACACCCTCCGGCGTCGGCACATCAATCGTCCCGCCCAGCGCCGCCGTAATCGGCGAAACAGGCACATCCACATAAAGATCCTGCCCCTCGCGCTCAAAAATCTCGCTCGGCTTCACTTCCAAAACCACATACAAATCGCCATTCTCGCCGCCACGCAAACCGGCCGCGCCCTTCCCCGTCACGCGCAACCTCGTCCCCGTATCCACGCCCGCCGGAATCTTCAACGTAATGCTCGCATTCGCCTGCACATGCCCCGACCCGCGGCACTTCTTGCACGGCTTATCAATCACCGACCCCGCACCACCACACGTCGGACACACCTGACGCACCTGGAAGAACCCGCTCCCAGCAATCACCTCGCCATGCCCGCCGCACGTCTTGCACGTCGTCCGCTTCGACCCTTCTGCCGCGCCCGTCCCATGACACTCAGGACACGCCCCCGGCACCGTCAACTCCAACGTCCGCTCGCTCCCAAACAGCGCCTCATCAAAATCAATCTCAAGCCGATAACTCAAATCTTTGCCGCGGCACGGCCCTTCCGGATTCGCCCGACGCGACCGACCACCGCCACCTCCAAAGAAGCTCGAAAATCCGCCGCCGCCCCCACCAAAGCCGCCTCCAAATACAGAATTCAAAATATCCCCAAGATCCACATCCTGGAAATGCGAGAAATCACGCCCAAAGTCAAATCCGCCCGGCCCAAAATTCACGCCCTGATGACCAAACTGATCATACCTCTGACGCTTCTCCGCATTGGACAAAACTTCATACGCCTCAGAAATCTCCGTGAACTTCTCCTTCGCCTCCGGATTGTCCGGATTGCGATCAGGATGATACTTCATCGCAAGCTTCCTGTACGCCGACTTAATCTGGTCAGCCGTCGCATCCTTTGCAACGCCCAACACTTCGTAGTAATCTCTCTTTTGTTCTGCCATACTTCACCCGGGCCTTACGCGCCCTTGCCTGAAGATACCACAACTTGCGCCGCGCGAAGGACCTTCTCCTTCAACATCCAGCCCTTCTTCGCCTCGTTCGAAACCTTCCCCTCTTCAATCTCCGCAGACGGCAACGACGCAATCGCCTCCATCTTATCAGGGTCCAGCTTCTCGCCAACCGAATCAAACGGCTCGGCGCCATGTTCCTTCAACGCCTTCAACAGCGTGTCATACACAATCTGCACGCCCTTGACAAACTCATTGTCCTTATCCTTGGCATTCGCCAAAGCAAGTGCCAAGTGGTCCACCGTGGGCAGCACATCGCGCAAAATATCCATCTCCGCAAAAAGATACGTATCTTCGCGATCCCGCGCCGTCCGCTTCTTGAAGTTGTCAAAGTCCGCGAGTAGCCGCGCGTAGCGATCCTTCCAATCAACCTCCACCGGCTTCTTCTCTTCCGCTCTCTTCTCGTCCTTCTTCGCCTCAGCTTTCGCCTCGGCAGGCTTCTCTTCCGCGTCCTTATCTGCCCCGCGTTCTGCCGCGGGGCGCTCCGCCGCCCCGCTACAAAGCTCTTCCGGGGCGCGAGCCCCGTCTTCCGCGGCAGTTTCGCCGCGGCCAGCCGCCCCCGGAGTCTCCTCCTTCAGCGGTTCCGCGGCACTTTTTTCTTCCTTCTCTTCAGCCATCTCAACGCTCGAATCAAAGGACGATTTGCCCAGCCTTCGCCAGCATCTTCGCTTCCACGCTCTGAATCTCCGCAAAACCTTGCGAGCTGTGCGGATTCAAACCGTTCGACGCTTCCATCGAGCTGTCGGCTTCATTATAAATCGTCGCCTTCAAACCCTTCAAGCTCTCGAAGAAAATGTTGCCCTTGTAAAGCCCCAGCGTCACATCCGCCGTCGCCTTGTCAGCCCAAACCTGAATCGCCGCGCGCGCCGCACGCGTCGCCGGATCAAACCAACGCCCATCATAAATCTGGTCCGCCACGAACTTCGACAAATGCTGGAAGAACTGCGTCGAACGCCGATCCATAATCCCCTCGTAAATATACTTCAGACCCCAGCTCAAAACTTCCATTCCCGGCGCTTCATACACACCGCGGCTCTTCGTACCAATGATACGATTCTCCAGCGCGTGCTTCATGCCAATCCCGTTCCGGCCGCCCACCTTGTTCATCTCCAGCATCACTTCGTACGGCGTCATCTTCTTCCCGTTCACCGCCACGCAACGCCCCTTCACGAACGAAAGCGTAACCTTCTCAACCTTGTTCGGCGCCTTCTCAGGCCACACACCCATCGTCGGCTTCACAATCCGCATCGACGTCTCCATCGATTCCAAATCTTCCGCCTCGTGCGACAAGCCCGC
This sequence comes from Anaerovoracaceae bacterium, assembly GCA_963629255.1. Lineage (GTDB taxonomy): Bacteria > Verrucomicrobiota > Kiritimatiellia > RFP12 > UBA1067 > UBA1067. The sequence continues at coordinate 661 of CAVGIZ010000013.1, read as the reverse complement.
CAAGTTCGCATCCGTCGAGTATTTCTTCTTCGTCCCAACAAACGCCACAATCCCGCGCTTCGCCAAAAATTCCACCATCTGCGTCCGCCCCGGAAACTTCTTGAGCAAGTCCGCATCACGCCACGGCGCATACACACCAAACTTCGGGTCCATCACGTTCACATAACGCTCAAACCGCATCTGGTCATTCCCACGCCCCGTCGCTCCATGCACCAAAACCGAGCAACCCGCCTTCTTCATCGCCGGCAACAACTTCTGAACCGTCACCGCACGCGCAATACCCGTCGAGTTCCAATACCCGCCATCATACATCGCCTGACACTTCACCGTCTCAAAGCAAATGTCCGCCATCTCCTTCGTCACATCAACAATCGTCGTATCAACACCCGTCGGCGCCATACGCTTCCGAATGTCGTTGATGTCCTTTTCATCCGGCTGACCGACGTTCGCCGAGAACGCCTTCACCTTGACCCCCGCGTCCAACAGAACGCAGCAGATCGTTTTCGAATCAAGGCCTCCGCTCACGCAGACGCCAACTGTCTTACCTTTGAGTTCGTCAAGTTTCATTATAGACTTCTCCTTAGAAATCAAGCGCATATTATACCATATTTTCGCCGCGTTGTATAGGGGGTATTTTTACCCCCCTCCCGCGGCACTTTTC